>JAEYWQ010000205.1 GCA_023428885.1 Bacillota bacterium | reverse complement strand
ATATTATTCTCATCGTTGTTGTTGTTATTCTGCTAGTAGTTGGCAGTGTATTTATCTTTAAGAAATCAAAAAAACACCCTCGTAGCCTCTCCATCGTAAAGCTTATTCTTTATCCTGCTATTACGATAATATCCACCTTTGCTTTAACCTATGCAGGTTTAGGTACTGGTCTATTAGCAAGGAATTTTGGTAATTTAGCCAATGCATTTCATTCCTATGGTCTACCATATTGTTTTGTAAATAGTATTATAAATACAGGTGTTGATAAGCCTGATATCTATACACCAATTGTCGTAGAGAAAATTGTAGATGCTGTGGAAGAAGGTAAGGTAGTGTACTCTAGTGATATCACACCAACGCTAATGCCAGAAGCAACACCTAGCCTTACACCATCGCCTACACCATCCCTTATTCCAACACCAGCAATTTCGTCATCTGTGCCAACTACCGTTGCTGATGATAAAACACCAAATATAATTATGTTGCAATTAGAGTCCTTTTTTGATCCTACCAGAATCATTGGAACTAATTATACCTCTGATCCGATATCCACCTTTCGTTCCTTAAAAGAAAACTATTCCTCTGGTTATCTTAGCGTTCCAAGCATAGGAGCCGGAACTGCGAATACTGAGTTTGAAGTATTAACCGGAATTGACTTAGATTTCTTTGGTCCTGGTGAGTATCCGTATAAGACAATTTTACAGGATAATACTTGTGAGAGTGTAAGTTATAACTTAAAACCTCTCGGTTATAGTACTCATGCAATGCACAACAATACAGGAACCTTCTACGATCGACATTTAGTATTTTCACACTTAGGTTTTGATACCTTTACCTCAGTAGAATACATGCAAAATGTAGAAGTAACACCGACAAAGTGGGCAAAGGACGCTGTTTTAGTTCCAGAAATCTTGAAGGTACTCAATTCAACTCCTAACCAAGATTTTATTTATACAATATCTGTTCAAGGCCATGGTAGTTATCCTGAATCCGCTGTCCTTGAAGATCCTTATATTGATGTAACACTCTCTGAGGATTTATCGGATAGCTTATATTATCCACTAGTATACTATGTAAATCAAATTTATGAGATGGATCAATTCATAAAAAAATTGATAGAAGAACTATCCAAACGTGATGAGAAGACGATCTTAGTTATGTATGGTGATCATCTTCCTGGTTTTCAGATTGATGAGACAGATCTTACGGATGGAAACCTGTTTAATTCCGAATATATTATCTGGTCAAACTATGAGTTAGAAAAAGTTAATCAAGACATCGAAGCTTATCAACTTACAGCAACTCTTCTAGATAAGTTAGATATACACGAAGGTCTCATTACAAAGTTGCATCAGACACAGAAAGATTCCGATATCTATCTGGATGAGCTTCAGGTACTAGCTTATGATATGCTCTATGGCGATCTGAAGAGCTTTAATGGTGTCAATCCTTATATTGCTACAGATCTTAAAATGGGAACTGATAAAATCGTGATTTATCATGCCGATTTTGTTCCATCAACAGTTAAGGAAACAGATGGGCTTCTAGTAGTGAATGGAGCTAATTTCACACCTTATAGTAGAGTTTTAATTAATGATGAAATCTATGAAACGATGTTTGTTAATAGCTCAATGATCATTGCGGTCATCGGCGAGGATCACTTTCATGGAAAAATAAACGTCATTCAAAGCGGTACTGATATGTATGAACTGAGCCGTACCGAGGACTATATAATCCCTGAGAAAAAAAAATAATCATGACCACCGGCTTAGCCGGTGGTTTGCACTGCCCCTATAAGGGGCTTTTCCCTGCCTACGCCTGGAAGGCGCCTGAAGGATTTGCCAACCGCACTTCATTCTCAGGCTAGCCCTAAAGGGCTCTTTTTTTTGCCTCCTGATTCCTGCTAGCTTCTTAAGCTCTTCCTATGGCTTTCTTCACCAGCCATCCCTTACGTGATTACTTTCTGCTTTTTTGTACTGGCTCACCCGTGAACGGGTCAATATATTCGTTCAACGTAAGTTGGTCGGCTTCCAGGTCATCCTTCAACTGATTTGCAATGTATTCTTGAATCTTTTTGGTGTTCTTTCCTACTGTATCTACAAAATACCCTCTGCACCAGAAATGTCGATTTCCATACTTATATTTGAGATTCGCATGCTTCTCAAATATCATAAGTGAACTCTTTCCTTTCAAATATCCCATTATTTCAGATACACTGTATTTTGGAGGAATTCTCACTAGCATATGAATATGATCTTTGCAGCATTGTGCTTCTATTATCTCTATACCTTTTCTTTTACATAATGTACTTAGAATTTGAGCTACATCTGCTTTAATCTTTCCATATATAATCTGCCTTCTATACTTTGGTGCAAAAACTAAATGATACTTGCATTCCCATGTGGTATGGGCTAAACTATTCATATCCATTTTGGATACCTCCTATGTAATTTTTGTGGTTGGCAAACCCACAACTATTATAACATAGGAGGTTTTTTGCTTGAAGCTAAAGCTAACTGGGGACACACCGGCATAGCCGGTGGTTTTATTGTACCGAGATACAACAAAGGGACGGGGTTGTTGACACACTATTGTGTGTCAACAACCCCGTCTCTTTTTCACGTCTTATTGAACAATATCAGAGCCTAAAGATATTTCATCCCAAACTTTGTGATTAATATTAACTTCCTTTGCATCATCCCATATCTTATACTTTTGATCAAATGCAGCTTGTTGGCGCTCACGAATAATCTCTTCCTTCTTTGCATCTGTTTCCTCTTGATTCATTTCCTCTTTGCAATAGAAAATAAAATACCCATCCTCGGTATCAATCACCGGACTTATTTCTCCCTCTTTCATGTAACGTGTCACTTTCTCAATTTCTGTTTTCATATCCCCCATACCAACAATAATCTCAACCTCATCTTCGTCATCGGTATTGGCTTTTGCAAAATCATAAAAATTGGTGCTTTCTAGTGCTTGCGTGTAGAGTTCTTCTGCCCGAGCTTTTGCATTTGCTAATTGTTCTTCGGTGTAATCATAACGATTACCCGTTTCATCATAACCGTATTTCCCTACCAGTATATATTGATAAACGGCTTGCCTTGCTTCTTCTTCTGTTACCTGGGTATCCACATTAAGTGTTAAACTCTCAAACACCTTGTTAGATAACATATTATCCTTATAGATTTGGCGTACAATCTCCTGATCCACTTGGTAATACTTCATCTTCTCCTCATCAAAACTACTCAAGAAATCTGCGGTATACTCATCAACATCCAAAAGTTCATCTTCTGATAGTGTAATTCCTAGCGCTTCAGCCTGAGAACAAACCAGCTTAATATAGATAATCTCATCTAACAAAGCTTCTTTAAATGTCTCTTCATAGGTCTTGCCCTCTGCATTCACTAACATTGCCCACACATCAGAGCCATAAGTCTTTTCAATCTCTTCTTTATTCGACTGAAGATACAAACGGATTTCATCATAACTCACATCCAACCCATTCACCGTTAATACCGTTTTTCCTGATAATTCTTTTAATGGTTCGACTGTAGCGGTGACATTCGCTCCCGTTGTTTGGGATGACTTTGAATCTGCCATATCCTTGCTGTCTTTACTACATCCAGCCATGGACAACACAATACTTACCGCTAAAATTAGCAGAACTTTCTTTCTCACCTTTTTTTCCTCCCTTAGTATGCCTGTCTACTATCATATAATATTATACATGACTAGTCTAGCAGTTGTTGAAAGCTTAGTAATAATCCCTTCACTTGCTCAAACAAGGATTGGGAATCTAATTTTACTAGTTTATTTCCTTTTGTGGTATTTGGTAACTGATACGTAAAGGTTGGTATGGTTCCAGGTGTTAGTTTTAATCCTCCAGGATACTTTGCAAGTAAATCTGGGATTTTTTCTACTTTAATACCCGCTTTTGGAAACATCTTTAATACCACCTCAAAACCTTTTTGCTTTAATTCTTGAACATAGACCTGATGAGCAAGTGCCTTTAAGTAAGCGATAAACAATAAATTATTTACAGAAGCCGGAAGATCTCCAAAACGATCCAACATTTCCTCTTGCATATCCATAAACTCTTCTTCATTCTCGATCCCTGCTACGCGTTTATACATATCCAGCTTTTGCATCTCATTCTTAATATAAGTTGATGGAATGAAGGCATCCACATCCATGTCAATGGATGTATCAAATGTTTCTTCGTCCTTTAACTCTCCCTTAAGCCCTTTCACAGCATCATTGAGCATCTTACAATATAAATCATATCCAACCGCTTCCATGTGTCCACTCTGTTGTGCCCCTAGCAGGTTTCCAGCACCACGTATCTCTAAGTCACGCATTGCTATCTTAAAACCAGAGCCTAACTCCGTAAATTCCTTGATTGCTTGTAGACGCTTTTCTGCAATTTCCTTTAACAATTTATCGCGCTTATACATTAAGAATGCGTATGAGGTACGATTAGAACGTCCAACACGACCCCTAAGCTGATAGAGCTGAGATAAGCCTAAACGATCTGCATCATCAATGATCATGGTATTTACATTCGAGATATCAAGACCGGTCTCAATAATAGTGGTTGAAACCAATACATCAATCTCTCCATTAATAAAATCATACATAATTTTCTCAAGCAAACGTTCATTCATCTGACCGTGAGCAAATGCTACATTGGCATCAGGAACCAGTTTGGCAATCTGATTTGCGATTTCTTCGATCCCATTCACTCGATTATGAACATAGTATACCTGTCCGCCTCTTGCTAATTCACGATTGATGGCTTCACGGACCATCTCATCATTGTGTTCAAGTACAAAGGTTTGAATTGGCAAACGATCTACAGGGGGTTCCTCTAGTACACTCATATCCCTAATACCAACTAAACTCATATGAAGTGTTCTTGGAATCGGTGTAGCCGACAGGGTTAAAACATCCACATTGCCCTTTATTTGCTTAATTTTTTCTTTATGTGTAACACCAAAACGTTGTTCTTCATCTACAATTAATAATCCTAAATCCTTAAATTGCACATCCTTTGACAAAACCCGATGTGTTCCAATTAGAATATCTAACTGTCCTTTCTTCAATCTCTCCAAGGCCTTCTTTTGATCTGCTGCACTTTTAAACCGTGATAACATATCAATACTAATTGGAAAATTCATCATTCTTTGTACAAAGGTATTGTAATGTTGCTGCGCCAATATGGTAGTTGGCACCAAGAATACTACCTGCTTTCCATCTGATACAGCCTTGAAAGCAGCACGAATAGCAACTTCTGTTTTACCATAACCAACGTCGCCACAGATCAAACGATCCATAATCTTTCTACTTTCCATGTCACGCTTTGTGTCATTAATGGCATTTAACTGATCCTGTGTTTCTTCGTATGGAAACATCTCTTCAAACTCCTGCTGCCAAACAGTATCCTTGCAGAAAGGATGCCCCTCTTTTGCCTGGCGCTTAGCATAAAGTTCCACCAAGTCCTTAGCGATCTCTTTGACAGCACCCTTTACCCTTGCCTTTGTATTCTTCCATTCCACAGAATTTAGTTTGTTAAGTTTAGGTTTTCTGGCATCTCCACCAGCATATTTTTGAATCACATCAAGGCCTGTTGCAAGAATATACAACACACCTCCGCCACCATACTCTATCTTAATATAATCTTTACTGACCTTATCGACCTCAATCTTCTCGATTCCTCGATAGATACCAAGGCCATGATTCTCGTGAACCACATAGTCGCCAACATTCAAATCCGTAAAGGTTTGTATTTGTTTTCCTTCATAATTGGTTTTCTTTTTCTTCTTCTTTTTTTCAGCTCCAAAGATATCGCTTTCTGAAATGATAACGAGCTTGATCAATGGGTATTCAAAACCACGATGTAAGTTCCCACATAGTACTACAATCTCACCTTTTACTGGCTCACGATTCACATCCTCTGAATAAATCGCAGGAAGTTCATTCTGTCTCAAATCTTCCGCCAGACGCTGAGCTCTCGTTCTTGAGCTTGATAGCAAAAGAATTCGGTAACCATTCTTTTTCCAGTTTGTTAACTCCTTTAGTAAAAGTTCAAAATTATTATTGTATGGATTGACCGATTTCGTAGTTAAATCAAACTTTTTCTTTACAGAAAGTTGAGTGATCTTATGATCCATCATGCTAACTAGAATCGTATTCTTGCGATTCATATTTACAAGCAATTCCTTGTAATCAAAGATTACATCCATTTGACTTGGCAAAATGTAACCCTTTTCGATACGCCCAACCATACTCTCTGAAAATTCTGTAAATACCGCATCACCCTTTTCTACAATTCGAGTTGGCTCATCTATAAACAAGATTGCACTGTCATTTTGGAAATAATCAAAGAATGAGCAGGTTTTTTCGTAAAAGAAATTAATATAACTATCTAAGTTAACCAGACCCTGAAAACTCAGAAGATTTTCTTTAAACTCCTCAGTAAGACGCTCAATTCTAGCCGCCTCTTCAGTCTTCATCTCTTTTCTAAGAGAGTCTGCATATTCCTTTGCCTGTAGATCTATCTTTCCAATACCTTTTGCCATTACCTCTTCCTGAAGAACAATCTCTGAGGCTGGATAAATGATTGCAGAACTAATTCGCTCAATGGAACGTTGGGTTGATACATCAAATGTACGAATGGAGTCAATTTCATCCCCCCATAATTCGATACGATAAGGTACCTCTTCGGTTAAGGGATAGATGTCGATGATCCCTCCGCGCACAGCAAATTCACCAGGTCTTTCTACTTGCCCCTGGCGTTCATATCCTAGTTGGATTAATTGCTTGGATAATTCACTAATATCAATAGTTCCCTCTTCACGGATCTGAATCACTTGATCTGCTAAGAAGCTTAGTGGAAGTAATTTATCCATACCACCATCGATAGTAGCTACCACAGTCATCGGTTTACGTTCAATCAATGCCTTTAAAATCTTTAAGCGTTCCGTAATAATAGCATTTCCACGGATGTCTGCACTATAAAAGATAATGTCCTTTGCAGGATAAAGATAGCAGTTCTTATCATAAAGTTTCATATCTTCATAGATTTCTTTCGCTTTTAAGTCATTGTAGGTCAGGATCAACTTAACAGGAAAGTCACTTGAAAGTGCATAAATCATATGACATTTCTGTGAATCGATACATCCTGAAATGGATAAAGGGTATTGACTTAGTGTGATACATTCTAAAATCTCATTAAACTCTTTATATTCATGTAAGGGTGCAACAAAAGTCTTCACTACTTGGCCTCCCTCTTATTATAGATATTCATCGCAGTCTCAAAATCCTTGCTAATGATAGTTTCACAAGCATTGGATGCTTTTTTTAACGCCTCTCTGATCTTTTCTTGCTCATCATCCTGAAATCTACCTAGCACATAGTCAGCCAAATCCCATCCCGCAGGTTTCTCACCTACACCTATCTTGATTCGATAAAATTCATCCGTACCAAGGTGGCTAATGATATTCTTAATCCCATTGTGTCCACCTGCACTTCCCTTTTTGCGCAAACGCAGCTGACCTACCTCTAAAGAAATATCGTCATAGATTACAATAATATTTTCATTTGTTAATTTATAATAATCGATCAGTTCTCTTACACTTTCTCCGCTTAGATTCATATAGGTTTGTGGTTGAGCTAAGATAACCTTCTCATTAGCAATATATCCCTTGCCCAAAATTGCTTTATGCTTTTTTTCATCCAATGATATATTAAAATCATCCGCCAAGCGTGTAATAGCATCAAACCCAATATTGTGTCTGCTTGCTTGATATTGCCTTGACGGATTCCCTAACCCTATAATAATATACATAATTACCTCCGAATATTTATCCTTTTATGCAAAGAATTTTTAGCAAACTCTAATGCCATAAAAGAATCTAGCCGCACATGTAGCAACCCCCCTATCATAGGTCGAACACCTGCGGTTTTATTCTCTTTATTTAATTAGAGCATATTATTTATCTACCATTATAATACACATTACCGTCTATAATATCAATACCTTTAGCTTCTAATAATTCTTGCACTGTAACCAATTGATATCCTTCTTTTATTAATTTAGGTATCGCTATTTCCATTGCCTCTGCAGTACTTGGATATAAGTCATGCATAATTAGAATATCCCCATCTTTTACCACATCCATGATCTCTTTTACTACTGCATTCGCATCTTTCGACGACCAATCCATGGTATCTAGAGACCAGAGAATCATAGGAACTCCCACATTCTTTATCATCAGATCATTTTTTTTCCCATAAGGCGGTCTGAGATAAGTTTCTCCAACAGGTACTATTTTATTAATTGATTCATTAGCACTGTTAATCTCTTCTTTTATCTCCTTAACAGAGAGATTGGTCAAATCTTTATGGCTATAGGTATGGCTTGCTATTTGATTCCCACCTTCATACACAAGCTCTAATGTACTTTTATATTGTTCTACACGATTTCCAACTACGAAGAACGTAGCTTTGGCATCATTCTCAGCTAATGTTTTAACAATTCGTTCCGTTACTGGAGGAAAGGGGCCATCATCAAATGTTAATGCAATCATCTTTTGTGTGCTTGCTTTGTCAATTTCACTATCACCTTGAGGAGATCCCGTTGGTTCTGTTTTAGGATCTACGGTAATTGTTGGCGTAGCAGTTGGAGAACTCGTTGGTTCTGGTATCAATGTTGGTGTCACCGTAGGTGCTGATGTCGGTGTTGTAGTTTGAGATACGATTGGTGACATTGTAGGTGACATTGTCACTGAAATTGATGGTGTAAGATTATGATCTGAACCTGCAGCATTAACAACTGCCGAATTACCATTTTCATCATCTTTTAGGCTGAATCTATATCCAATAATTAATCCTGCAGTAGCAACTAAAGTAACAATAATGCATAACACTTGTAGTAAATGATTTCTTCGTCTCCGTCTGTATCTTTTCCTTCGTTGATTCATGATGTCCTTCTTTCTATTGTTTAACTCATGATCACTATATACATATAGCGTATTCTTTGTGATTGCAATTTATTCTATTTGTTATTTTGTCATTATGTGAAAGATTTCGCACAACATCTGCCATATACATGTTGTCTTTATATATAGATTATACCAGTTAGTTAAAAGTTTCAAGAGCTGAAATAAAACTTAAGAAAAAAGCAAGCTGTCATGTTTTGACAGCTTGCTTTTAGGACTAATTTTAAACAGTAAATAGCAACTCTTATTCTTCTTCTGCACCTTCCAAAGCAGCAAGTTCATACTTTTCTAAAATGATACTTTGTATCTTATCTCTTGTCTCTGAGTTAATTGGGTGAGCGATGTCACGATATTCACCATCGCCAGCCTTACGGCTTGGCATAGCAATAAATAACCCCTTCTCTCCTTCAATTACTTTAATGTCATGAACAACAAATTCGTTATCTAATGTAATAGAAACGACTGCTTTCATCTTTCCATCCTTACTAACCTTACGTACTCTTACGTCAGTAATATTCATTATGTATCCCCCTTTAGCACGATATTCTTTTGTCAGTCATTAAGAAACGCTGTCTATAACACGTAGCGGTCATTTTTTTCAATGACAATCTTAACATCTCCTTTTTCTCCGACATGTGTCGTATTTGCTCTAATAGTATCACGACTTTCAACAATACAATTCTCAATGTAAGTATTGTCACCAATATGCACGTCATTTAGAATAATTGAATTCTTTATGGTACAGTTGTTTCCCACGTATACTTTCTTATAAAGTATGGAATTCTCAACAATACCATTAATGATACATCCGCTCGATACTAAACTGTTCTTCACCTTTGACCCAACGTTGTATTTTGCTGGTGGTAAATCATCAATCTTTGAGTATACGTCGGGATACTGTTTAAAAAAATAGTCCCTAATCTCTTTATTTAAAAAATCCATATTGGTTTTGTAGTAAGAATCTATACATGCTATGTTACTCCAATAGCTATCAATAGCATAAGCATAGATTTTTTTCTGCTCCTTATAGCGAATCAAAATATCGCTAACCAGATCATAACGCTCTTCCTGGGCTGATTTCTCAATTAATTCAATTAACTGCCGCCTTCTTATAACATAAACTCCAATGGACACCTCGCTAGACTGAGGTACTAACGGTTTCTCTAAGAACTCTACAATTCGGCTATCCTCATCTGTTGAAATCGTACCGAATCTGGTGATATCATCAATTTCTGTCACTTTCTTCGTAACAACAGTGATATCTGCTTTCTTTGCAATGTGAAATTCTAAGACTTTATTATAGTCTAATTTATATATCCCATCTCCAGAAGCTATGACCACATATGGTTCATGGCTTGACCTTAAAAAATTCAAATTCTGATAAATTGCATCTGCCGTCCCTCGATACCAAAATCCGTTATCTGCAGTAATAGTTGGTGTAAATAAGAATAATCCACCCTGTTTTCTGCCGAAATCCCACCACTTTGATGAACTTAAATGCTCATTTAAGGATCTAGAATTATATTGAGTTAAAACGGCTACCTTTTGAACATGTGAATTAGACATATTACTAAGAGCAAAGTCTATAGCTCGAAAACTTCCTGCAACTGGCATTGCCGCAATTGCTCTCTTATTGGTCAATTCTCTCATTCGTTTGCTGTTTCCACCTGCTAATACAATACCAACTGCTCTCATTGTCTGTCACCTACCTTAATCAAGCATTCTCCGCTAGCTAAACTTCCATCTGGATAATCATCAATTGTTGTTTGACCAGAGATCGCAGTATTTTTCCCGATTTGAACATTATCTGGAATCATACTTTCTTCCCCAATGGTTACGATTCCATCTCCATAGATGTGTGAATAAATCTGGTTAGGCACTTCCTCGCCAATACCTATCTGACAACCAGATCCTACAATACAGTTTTCTGCTATTATCGTTTTGTTGATCCTTGTATTGTCTCCAATCGCAGATGATTTCATAATAATGGAATCCCTTATCACAGTTCCCTGGCCTATGGTTACACCAGCCCCAATCACTGAATTGTAGACTTGTCCATAGATTTCTGTTCCCTCTCCAATGATACACCGCTCTACTACGGCATTCTCTGCTATGTACTGTGGTGGGATCCTATCACTCTTGGTGTAGATCTTCCAAAACTCTTCATATAAATTAAACTCTGGTACTAGGTCAATTAATTCCATATTGGATTCCCAATATGACGTTAAGGTTCCAACATCCTTCCAATATCCATTATACTCATAAGCAAAAACACGATCACCCCTTTCGTGACAATATGGAATGATGTGTTTTCCAAAATCGCAACCTTTTTGCTCTGAAAGCGAAATTAAGGCTTCCTTTAATACTTTCCAGGTAAATATATATATTCCCATAGAAGCTAAATTGCTTCTTGGATTCTTCGGTTTCTCCTCAAACTCTATAATTCTTTTACTATCGTCTGTGATAACAACCCCAAAACGACTTGCTTCCTCAATTGGTACTGGAATCGTAGCTAGTGTGATATCTGCATTGTTTGCCTTATGGAATTCCAACATGACCTCATAATCCATCTTATATATATGGTCCCCACCTAAAATCAATACATATTCTGGATTATAATACTCCATGTACTTTAAGTTTTGATATATAGCATTCG
>JAEYWQ010000174.1 GCA_023428885.1 Bacillota bacterium | reverse complement strand
CTACTATCCTAACAAGGGTTGTCTCCTGTAGTATAGTGTCTCGCCATATCTTTTAGTGTCTTTTGCATCTATTTCACTTCTTTCTTTGCAAAGTCAACTTTATACTGCCATTCACCGTATTTATTCTCGTTATCAGTGATCGTTCCTTCTGTAAGGGTGATACGCAAAACGATGGAGTCAGGGTTATCTTCATCCCCATGTGCATCAAACCATGTGAAGTACTTTTTCATCTTTGCTCTTATTTCGGTGTTCTTCTCGTTCTTTACCCAGCCCAGGTTTTCAGCAATACCTTGAGCAACAAATAAGTCTAAGCCACAGATGGAAACCTGCTTGTTCTTCTCAATTTCCAGTGTTTTATTTTTCTTTGCGTCAGTAGAAACATAAAACACCCCGTCTTCATAATAAGCATCAACCATGCGGACAACAGGGCGGGGGTTATCATTGGAATTTAAAGACAATGCAATCGTTGCAAGAGCAATAAGATTGTCCTTTCCGTTACCACAGAATTCATCCATAAGTTTCATCGCATTTTCATATTTACTCATAATAATTCCTCCATTATTTTATTTTTCTATTTGGTTTTGTTGTACTATGTATTTTACTATTACTAGATTATAATTCAGTTACTATCAGATTTGAATTACTTAATATAATTTTAATATAGGGAATTGCTCGAGTTTAAATGCCCTCTTTTAGCTTGATTGGAAAATATCTTTGCATCTGTTTATAGCCGAGTCCCTTTTCTATGTCTTTATAGGCAGGGTCTTGTGCATCTTCATATAAATAAGGCATATTGAACATAACATTGCGGCCAGTGTCAAACTCAAAATTTGTGCTTTCAATCCATCGGCCAACTTTGTCTTCCACTTTTTGAAGGCTTTCATTATCTTCATCAATACTGACTGCCATAGCGTATATGCCGCCCGGGAAATCAATTATTGTAAAAGGGCTCACATCAGTATTGGTAACACCATCTTTCACAGCGCATATCCATTCGGCTTTGTCGGCTTTTAATAGTAAAAAATCGAAGCAATCGAATATTACACTCTGATATAGATGGCAATACTGCCACAATTTGTACATATATCCGCCTTCTGAAAACATTTCCCCCCAGTCTTGGTCGCCACATGTTACCGCTTTGAATCTCGGTATCCTGACAACCATGATATCAGGTACCTTTTTGTCTAGTTTATCCGTTATTTCAATTAAGCGGTTGATGTTGGAAGGCTTTCCGATATAGTCAACACTAATCAATTGTGATTCAATCTCTTTCGCCTTGTTATATAACAGTTTTATGTCAGTGTTGTCTGTAAAGTTTATTTGTTCGATCTCTTGTATAAAATTCAATATAATTTCTTTTAATTCATGTAAGAGCGCGACTTCGTCGTCGATGTTTTGTACTTTCTTCCCTAGCACTTCTAACACCACATCGGAACCGGAAGTGTTGAACACACGTTGAATGTCTTTGATGCTGATATTTAGCTTACGTAAAATGAGTATTTGTTCAAGCCGCCTTATTGCATTATCATCGTACATTCTATAAGTGTTGTTATCACTTCGGGTACTGGACAGCAAGCCCATGTCCTCATAATAACGAAGTGTTCGGGCTGTAATGTCATATTTGCTTGATACATCTTTGATTTTGATTAGATTGTTCATTACTTTTGACCTCTTTTCTAAATTATTAGGGATAAACTTAGTATATATGCTTCCCCAAAGGAAGAGTCAAGAGGAAAATATTTTTTCTATAGATAATATAAACTCTCTGCCTTATTGAGAAACGGTTTAACCTTTCTCACACTTGGATACCCATTCAAAAGAGTAAACTCTTTGCAGCTACATAGATGGTCAATTTTTAATGTAAAAAGTGGTCAATTTTTCTTGACAATTAACAAAAGATACCACATAATATTTTTACAATTCACAAAAGAAAGGAAATTATATATGATTAAGTATTTGGGGATTTTTTTATCAGTGATAGGTTTCGCTCTTTTGAATGAACAACGTAGGCGAAAAAAAGGTGAAGAAACATGGGAGCAAAAACACGGAATCAATGTACCTAAATGGTTAAGTATTGCTATGATAGTTGTTGGAATAGTGCTTACATTTGGCAGTAATTTTAAAGCAAATCTATCAGTTACTGGACTGGATGGAGAGAAAAAAGTTATATATACGACTGAAGAAAACAATAGTAATATAACAGTTGACCCTACGGAATCGGCTAAAGAACCTGTAATAAAGGAACAGAAGATTACAGAAGAAGATTCGAACACTGACGTTATTCCAGAACTAACAAAAGAAGCTGCTGTAACAGAAGCTGTTGATAACAAAGATTTTGAAGACAGTAAAATGGAAGTTTTCTCTTTTTCAATGAACGATGGTACTCCAATTACTCTTTATCAACCAGATGGCATGGTTATAGAAAACGGTGATGGAACTTATGTCACGATGACAGATGAACCATATGAGCACTATGCTTATTATGGTGACTCTTATGTAGAAATTGGTGATACATATAAGATATCAGAAAGATTTAATGAACATGGATGTTTAGAAGAAAATGTTAGTACTTTAGAGTACAATGGAAGAACATCATACGCTGGATTTATCGTAAAAGACAGTGGTACACAATACATTTATTTTTATCAGGATATTGGTGCATCAAATTATTTACTGATTCAGATAACTGATTATACTGGTGAAGATATTTTTGATATGCTGAACATGTTTGCATTGAATCTATAGTAGTCATAAACTAAATTAATCCTTAAACATAAATGCACTCAGAGAATTTCTGGGTGCATTTTTATTAGTAAGTAGCCTTAGCAATCTTTAAACAAATTAACGAGCAATATCCTGACACCTTAAGCAAAGGAGTAAGACTAACAAGATAAATTTTACTCTTCATAGAATTTTTCTATTTACTTGGTGAATAATTGACATTATCATCCATATGTATCATACTGTTTCTATGTTATTATAAACACAAAGGAGACGAGTGTTTGAGTAGGAAAAAGAAAAATAAACTAAGTCCTATAGTAATTGTAGTTTTATTATTGATATTTTATGTGATTGGTATAATACTATGTTACATATTATTTCATGAAGAATTAAAGAAAGGTATAAAATTATAATGTTACTATAATGAATATTTCTTGGAAAGGATATCTATTTGTATATGATTTATGTGCTTAATTAATTTAAAAAGTTGATTACAGAGCTGCGATTTTTGCAGCTCTAATTTTATGACATGAATATACCTCCTTAGAACCTAATACGTATTATTTTAATGGTTATAAATGTCAACATTAAAATGTACATTTTCGATCATTTAAGAATGCACATCTTTGCTACTCATCATCTTGACTCATATAAGCCTTTAGCCTGTATGATTTTCCTGTAATGTTTACAACATGAGCATGATGAAGAACTCTATCCAGGATTGCATTTGCGATTACTGGATCATAAAAGATATCATCCCATTCATTAAAGTTAATGTTAGTAGTCAGGATTGTACTACGTTTCTCATAGCGTTGATCAATGAGCTGAAAAAATAGCTTAGCATCATCTTTCTCAATGGGAAGATAACCTAATTCATCAATAATTAAGAGCTTATATTTATTGAAGTGCTTTAATCTGGCTTCTAGCCGGTTTTCTAACTTTGCTTTCTTTAATTGCTGAATTAGATCATGACACTTAATAAAATATGTCGTATAGCGTTTCTTTGCTGCAGCTATACCGATGGCTACTGCAAGATGTGTTTTACCAACACCACTTGAACCAAGAAACACGATATTCTCTTGTGATTCTAAGAAACGTAGAGATTCAAAGTCTAACATCTGTTGCTTGTTTATAGATGGTTGGAACCCAAAGTCAAAGTCTTTTAATCCTTTGTAGTGAGGAAATGCCCCTACTTTAACCATAGACC
>JAEYWQ010000171.1 GCA_023428885.1 Bacillota bacterium | reverse complement strand
GTACAATATCTGGTTTAGACAAAAGGCTGTTTTTATACTGCTCTTGTAATACATAAGGGGTATCACAAATATTAATATCCTCAATGGCAGCTGCACACGGCTTACCAAAATTAGATACTAAGTATTTACCTTCTCCAGCTTTTTTATCAAGGTAAAATTGCAAACGACTAGGATACGGCTTACCATTTTTATCTGATGAACCCACATCACCAGTGCATCCTGTTCCTGCAGTTATAGAGTCTCCTATACAGCTTATTCTTATAGGTTTTACATTTTCCATTACTTATCTCCTTAAAATTATTCTACTCCATCTAATAAAACAATAAAGCTATCATAAGGTACCATGGTCGTTGTATCAAGTACCCAACCATTCAATATAATATCTTCATATGAAGCTGCAATCTGTTCAAGAAAAGCCTTAATGTTCGGAACGCTTTCTTCTATACAATTTTCCAATGAACTATAAAATTTATCCAAACATATACTATCATAGTCCATTTGGGTAAGAGAGTCAATGACGATTTACTGAATTGACTGATGTGTATAAAGGTTAAAAAATGACAGGATTGTATCTATGTCAATTAACCTTGAAAACGTCACAGTTACTAAGTGCTGGTAATATTGCATTTTTTTAGGGTTCCTTGGATTAAGAAGAAGTGGTAAGACATCAGTATTACGCACAGTACTAAGACGTTAAACAGAGACGGTATAAAAAATGTAAAAATTGAATCTAGATCTGAACTTGATACAATAGACTCTTGGTAAACAGTATTATTTGATATAGCTTTAAAAGTACGGATGGTTGTAACGGGTTTAGAACAAGAACATAATGAGACGTATTCCGAATTGTGCATATAATTCAGAAGTGGATAGAACCCCTTTCATTACTGTATTTGTGAGATAGGCGTTTGGTTCGATAAAAAAATAAGAACTTATGCATGAGTTCTTATTTTTATATCCAGATCAGTTTAGAGTTCTCACAGACTTAAAGTTTTATCATAGACGATGAGATTTCACTGTGATAAAATAAATCATGTTCACAATAGTTTACAAGTACGAAAGCAGCAAAAATATTTAAATCTTGAATCGACATATCAAAGCGAATGATAAGGTGTTAGAAATTGGTGCTGGTTCTGGTAGATACACAAAAGATATTGTTCAATTATGTAAGTCTTTAACCGTATCTGATATTTCCGAACATCAGATTGAATTTAATAAATTTAAGATGAAAGAATTATCACTACTTAGTAAAATAGAGTCATATCATGTCTTAGATGTGCTTAATATGGAAGTTTTCCCAGACTCCTCTTTTGACTGTATTGTATGTATCGGTGGCGTAATTAACTATCTTTTGGATAAAGAAAAAGATGGTGTTGCTGAGATGCTAAGAGTTTTAAAACCGAATGGTCTTATAGTCGTAGGGGCTATGAGTTTTGTTGGGGCTTCCCTATACCATCTAAATGGTATCAGATATGAAAAAGACCAATTTGGTATGGAAGCTACGAAATGGCTATTTAATACAGGAACCCAAGATGAAGAACATTATCCTGTACCAAGCAAACATTATGTCCATATGATGAGATGTAGCGAGATGGATGATTTATTTAATCAGTTTCCTGTAAAAATAGTTGAACGCAGTTCTGCTGGATTGTATACACAAGCTGGAGATATAGCCTTGGAAAACGCACGAAATGATAAAGATTTTTGGGAATTGATTGTGGAAAAAGAAATCCAATTTACTAAATTACCAGGCACCCTTGACTGTGGTATGAACATCATTTATGTTGTTCAGAAAATTGATAGCTGAAACTAATTAGCATTAAGCACCCCCAAAGTTAGACCCAATTAATCTAACTTCTGGAGGTGCTTTTGTTTTATAAAACAGTATGGTTAAGAATAAACTAAAGGACTTAGCCCTATACAATACAGAACTAAGTCCGAAGTGGTTAAATATATATCCAACCTTTGGGGATAATTTAAAAGATTCTCTTTGGATATGCCTAATTATTTATGTTACATGTTCTTTCCTTGTATGTATTTACTCTCTATATACTATATATCTCATATCGGTCATTGTAATTTCGTAAATTGTGTTATTTTCTCTGGTGTAATACTGGATTATAATCTGATCATCAGCCCTCTCGTCCATACCCTTCCATTTCACTTCCTTATTACCGTCTAATAAGACTTGAACACTATTACCTATGTTAACTTCATATTCATAGGTGTCATTTACTTTACTAATATCATCATTACAAGTAATATTATTATAAGTTTTTACCGAGCTATTAGATAAAACGAAAGCTCTGATTTTACCTTCTTCATTATAATGGATGCCTAGCTTGCCATCATCATAAGTGGTATACGCCCCAGGACCGTCTCCTACATTCTTACCCTCACCTAAAAGTTCTTCAACTTTTTCTTTGTTACTATAAAAGCTAATTATTTTCCCGTTCACATTAATATCCGTTGGATTCATTGTTTCATCCTTCTTACTGCATGCATTGAGTAACATCATAGATAAAATTGCAAGTACTGTAACCGTTAAAATTCTGTTTTTCATATTAATCTTCTCCTTATGTTATTTTCATAACTTTCCCATATTTTAAATTATATTCCTATTATTATTTAATTACAATATTACTGTTCAAAAGTGCAACGACACTAATCATTAGGCTAAGTTTGGAATATGTTGTCAGTAGAATATAAAAATAGTATAATATGATATAAGCTAGCTATTCTGAAAAGATACCATAATAACATCGAATATGAGGGGGAAGAAATGGAAAAAAGAACCGAATTGCAAAAAATCAAAGAGGAAGTTATGCGCTTTATGCGAGGGAAGTATGTTCTCGATGAGGTGTTGGGCAAGTACTACGATATTGATTGTCTGAGATTTCGTCAGGGAAAAAAGACCATTGTGTCTATTCACTTACATAAGGATTATTACGATTTTCAAATTATCTTTGGCAAGGCGGAACGGGAGAAGTTTGAAGCTATCAAGGACGAGTTTCCACGCAATATTGTTGACCTATATCATGAATCAAATATATTAAATGACGGCATGTGGCTACTCATACGGGTAGACAATATGGAGACCTTAGAAGCTGTTAAAAAAATGATTCTTATCAAGAAAAAACCAAACCGAAAGCCATTCCCAAAAAAGAATGCACTTTATGGTAACTGCGGTCATAGATGCGATTTATGTATTCATTATTCTGCTAGTACATTCAGCAATGAATTTAGAAAAGAATTAGAAGAACGCTTAACTCGTGTGTATGATGGTTCAGATTGGTCCATGAGATGTTCGGGATGTGGTACTTCGGAATGTCATACACAATTATGCGATCAGATGAAATGTGCAAAAGAAAAAAACTATGATACTTGTGTATCTTGTAATCAATATCCGTGCTCTAACGCAACCGTTGGATATGCTGAATTAGGAGTAAAAAGCATACTTGCAGATGATGTGACATGGGCAATTCTACCTTATGTATCATATCAATATGGAAATTGATGATCTTTAGGAGGTATGACTGTGAAAAGGACTTTAGTATTTACCTTACTTTTTATGTTACCATTCTTACTTGTGTCATGTTCGGAAGATACAAATAGTTCTATTCCTAATACCGCACCTACGTTGCTTGAAACTGATAGCCCTACGTCACTTGAAACTGGCACACCTACTTCGCTTGAAACTAACACACCTACACCACAATCAGTTGTTACACCAGCATCATCTCAAGTAGAGAAAGATACAGTTTTTACGCGAGATATTTCAAGCGATGAAAAGGTACAAGCGGTTAAGCAGATTTATGAGACCGGCAGACAGTATTTTGCGGCGTGGAATACGTTTACATTTGATGATTGGAAAGCAGTTTATCAGCCTACACTAGATCGTGTATTGGAGACAGATAATATATTTGATTTTTATATGGAATTGAAGCGTTTTGTCGCACTATTAAACGACGAACACTCTCAGGTTGAGTTCCCGCAAGCGGTTTACGATGATTTATGGGTCACACCGATAAACATCAGCTATATCAATGACGGATATTACATAACCTCTGGAGAAGCCAGTGCACTGCATGAGTTGCCTCAGTTTTCAAAGATTGTAAAGATTGACGGAGTTGAAGTGGATACCTATATGGAGCAATATGTATTTCCATATATTTGGCACGCCAAGAAGAACACCGCCATGGGATACTATGGGTCTTTTATTGCATGTTGCGGCCAAGCCAGTTCGTCCCAGGTTTTTGAAGTAATTACTCCAGAGAATAAGACACTGACAGCGTCAATGAAACGCGTGCCATTCAAGCAATATGGCAGTAACTGGGTCTATACGAATATGGATATTGATGCAAAACAGGAGGATATTTTCTCAAGTAACTTGCTGACGGTAAAACGCATTGATGACGATTTTATTTATGTAGAGATTAGAACATTCACAGATAGTAAGGTTGTGTCGGAATTCGAGGCGCATTTGGATATACTAAAACAGGCAAAGGGAATTATTATAGATGTTAGGAATAACTACGGTGGTAGATCTACGTACGCCGCACAGATTGCACAGCATTTCATAACCGACCAATATCCGGATATATATGTTGAATATTCTGTATATAATGACAAAACTGACAGCTATAGTCTACTAAGTCAGACAAGCAAAAACCATTCAGGACTTGGTGATATCACTGCGCCGGTTGTGATTTTGCAGGGCTATAAGACGGCTTCTTCTGCTGAGCATTTTCTTGATTTCATGAGCCATGCAGATAATTCCATAACTATTGGAACAGAGAGTGCAGGGTCTACTGGGGATCCTAAAATCATCAATTTACCGGAAGGGGGCACTGCCAAAATAACTCATAACAAAATAGCACGCTTCGATAAAACACCGGTTTTAAACATCGGTATACAACCGAATATATTTGTGGAGAACACAATTCAAGACTATATAAATGGACTTGATGCTATACTGAATTATAGTTTAACAGAACTAAAAAAAGATGTGCAGTAAATGATAAAAGCTCCATGCGCGGCATGGAGCTTTTATCAACTTTTGCTTAACTTTTGTTAAAACTATTGCTTTATCCATTTTTCCTAAAATCTAAAATCTCCTGCAATGACATTACCATCACTGTCAATGTAATATACAATTGGTCCATGTAATCCAACTTCCGTTGTTGTAAAGGTTACCTTCCATACAGGTGCTTCATCATATCCGGGGTTATAACCTTCATTGAAATAAAACAAATTCCAATCCTTCATTTTTCCATAGGATAAAAGTTCAATAGTAGGAGTATCTAAATTTTTTTCTCCTTCCAAAAAGCACATCATTTACTCCTATCATACTGTTAACATCAGATAATCGAAGCTTCTTGATACCAAGTTCCACAGCCTTTTTCAAGTCTACATCCGTATGCATCACCCCCTCCCAACACAGGGTAATTACTACTCCTCTTCTTGAAACAAATAACCCTTAAACACCACCCCATCTTGATTAAGAAAAACTCCGGTTGTAACAGGAGCAGTCCGCTCCTGTTAAATAATTTATCCCGTCACCTTTAGGTGCAAATGGTCACTCACGATACCACCGTGGAATTGGATTTTCCATGCCGTCAAACATGTTCAGCACGCTTTTATTAAGATCCATAATGTAATCAAGCTCATTCGGAGCCCAATGCTTAGCCCAGACGATGGAAGTAATAGCGCTTGTGGCAAAATACAGCGCAAATAACCTCCAGAATTCTTCCGGTACTTGATTTCCAAAGTATCCGTCAATTTGCCCCTTGGCAAACATAGGATGCTCAGTGCCGATTCGGTTGAACTCATACCAAGGATCTCCGATGTTGTCAAAGTCCACCGTGTGCCAGTCGATGACCCACAGTTTTCCTTCGTTGATAATTAGATTTCCCATGTGATAATCACCGTGATGATGGCACAGAGGCCGTGTTTTCATAAGATATTTATTCTCTTCGATAAACCGCAGAATTCTTTCGTCGCCCTCAAAAGGAATCCCTTCTTTGCGAAATGCTTCTAACCGTGGTTCAAGCACTTCGAAATACCGGTCGTACCAATTTTTTGAAGAATCTACCTCGGGAGAATTCTCATGGATCTTTCGAAGATTGCTACCAGCCAGCACACCATAATGGTACTGTTCACTGCGAGATACCTTAGGGAGAACTTTTTCCGCTTCTTCACCCGTCACCCAGGAAAGCAGAGTATAGACCTTTGCGTACTCATCGCATTTTTCAAAGGCGATACACTCCGGCACTGGGAGAGATGTTTGGTTCAAATGCTTTAGAAAGTCGTATTCTTTCTTTTTTTGCGGATATTCAGCAGCATCAGCGATTCGTAAAAGGTATGATACACCATCCTTTTCCACCCGGTATTTTTTATCGCCAGACATTCCTTTTGAAATTATCGTTGCTTTATCAAACTGTGACAGATAAGACTTTTTCACAATATAATCTCCCCTTTTTGTCTAATTTATCATCTTTCAGTAAAATTGGAAGTTGTCGGCTTCTTATGTCGTTAAAATGCCACCTCTATTCAGCGCCAAAGCCAGCGTATGCAATCTTCTTTATTAAGCATTCTGCAGCATTCTCAATATCTTCATAATCAACTTCTTCTCCTTCACGAGCACAGCATTCAAATTCATCCACAATATTTTCAATCAATACCATATCAATAAATAACTGCAACTGATTTAGGAGTTCATCTGATACTTCCGTTTCGCTCCGATATCCTTCAAGAATAGTATAAAAATATTGTTCCCCTCTCTATAACGATAGCCGTTGTCAGAAATCAACATTCCTTTTGCATAAGCAAAAAGACTGATGTAGATTACTTTTCCATCACATTCAATACACTCTATATATTTGTTGTTGACTGATGGAAAAACATCTGCTACTGGCATCATCTCTGCTATGCTTTTTGGGACTGCTGTTCTTTCATCTTAAACTCTTCTATCTTCTACTCCTCTTACCCACCTAGTAAACATTTCATTCAGCATATGATAAACATCTTCGATATGAAAGCTTACAAGACCTGTGATATATAAAGTTGCAAGACCATAAACGTATACAAAGGAATGTTTATATAACCACTTCGCCTCTTCATCAGCTATTTGATAAGACTGCTTTAATGCATCTAAAATTAGTTGGTAATTCTCATCATTCATTAAAAATGCCTGGATACTATCTATCTGTTCGCCTTGTTTCGTCATAAATAAAAGCCGATATAGCTCTGGCTCATCCATGGCAAACTGGGTAAATTGAAGCCCTACCCCCATAAAGGGATATTTATGCTCTAAACCTTGATCAATATATGTACTGTATATCTCATTTGCCTTAATTTCTATATTCAGATATAAATCCTGCATATTAGGAAATGCTGTGAATATAGGACGTGTTGACGTTCCTAAGACAGCTCCTAGTTCCCTAGAAGTGACTGCTGATATCCCTCGCTCTCTAGTTATGTAATGCAGTTTCTAAGATCTACTCTTTTGAAAATTTTGTTCTCGGTGCCATTCTTCCTCCTTTCCAAAATATGCAACGTCTGATATGTATCATGTGTTATGCATCATGCGACGTGTTTACACTATACCATATTCTGGTAATTGTCAACTAATAATTTACATAAAAAGTTTATTCTTATAAGCAGATTTTTCATTGTCACAACCGTATTTGTTATATGTTGGACTACCAAAAAGAAAGAAACTGGAGCAGCAATTTGGCCATATATTCCTAAAAATTATAGGGAAGTAGCCGTTAGAGAACAAGGAATCCATTTCTAGCAGTATAGTCAGCATATAATTCCTATTATTTATGTACACAAATTTCCTTGACAATTTATAGAATAACTGATACCATTGCCCTAATAATTGGAAAGGAAGATATTATGAGTCATAGGATTAGTAATTATTTAAGACGCAGATGCAGATGTATCCTCTTGTAACTAAGCTAAGAATCGCATGGTTACAAGGTTTATATCTTGTTTCTGTGCGGTTACTGATATATGACACTTAATATACAGGACCGTAATAGATGGATTTTATCCCTATTATGGTCTTTTTTTATACAAAGGAACTTTCTCTGAGTTTCCTTTCCATAAATAAGCACTACTTGCCAAGTAAACACCAACTGAACATTTTTTACTTTGTTCATATTAGAATTGGAGGAGATCACTATGAAGCAAAAAGTTGTTAATCTAATTAAAATAAGTCTAAATGATATGTATGGAATTTCATTACCTGATATAGAAAGTAATATTGATATTCCATCAAATATTGAATTAGGCGATTTCACATTACCCTGTTTTACTTTAGCAAAAACATTAAAAATGAATCCTAGCGTTATTGCAGAAGAACTATGCATTCATTTAAGTCACAAGAATAAGGACAGTATGGTTTCTGCAGTAAAAGCAGTAAATGGATATCTAAACATATTTGTTGATCGGAAATATTTCATAAATCAAATTATGACAGATATTTTTACAGCCTCCTATGGCTCCTCAGATCTTGGGAGCGGTAGAACGATATGTATGGATTACTCCTCTCCTAACATTGCAAAAAACTTTCATGTTGGACATTTACGGACGACATTAATAGGCAATAGTCTTGGTAAAATCTACAGTAAATTAGGATACAAGGTAGTACGCATTAATTATTTAGGTGATTGGGGGACTCATTTCGGGAAGTTAATAGTTGCATATAAAAAGTGGAGCAGCAAAATAATGGTCGAGGAGAAGGGAGTTGAAGAGCTCCTGCGTATTTATACTCTTTTCTCAAAAGAGGCAGAAAAAGACCCTGGATTACAAGTCGAAGCTAGAGCTTGGTTTGCTAAAATGGAGAATGGAGATGAGGAGGCTCTTTCGTTTTGGCAATGGTTTAAAGATATCAGCCTAACAGAATTTGAGCGGGTATACCAGATGCTTAGAATTGAATTTGATTCTTATGTGGGTGAAAGCTTTTATATGGATAAAGTTCCTGCTCTTGTTTCTGAATTAAACGCCAAGCATCTTCTTGTAGAAAGTCAAGGAGCTAATATTATTAGTCTTGAGAAATATGGTATGCCACCTTGCCTAATTACGAAGAAAGATGGAAGTTCAATTTATCATTCTCGTGATATAGCTGCTGCTTTGTATCGTAAACAGATCTATCACTTTGATCAATGTATCTATGTGACTGGTGTGGAACAGAAACTTCATTTTTCACAAGTATTCAAAGCCATTGAAATTATGGGATATGAATGGGCAAAAGATTTATACCATATCCCTTATGGACTTGTAAGTATGGATGGTGAAAAATTATCAAGCAGAAAAGGCAATGTAATATATGCTGAAGATATCTTAAAGGAAGCTGTAGCAAGAGCCCTGACTGCTATTCATGAAAAAAATCCTGCCCTAGAGGATAAGTTGACTACTGCGAAACAAATCGGTATAGGTGCAGTTATATTTCATGATTTATCAAATCAGCTTATTAGAGATGTTCATTTTAATTGGGATGATGTTTTGAACTTTGATGGTATGACAGCACCTTACATTCAATATACCTATGCACGTGCTAAGAGTATATTACGTAAATCACATAAGGATCAAACGAATGCTGATTTCACCTACTTAACAGAAGACATTAGCTATGAATTAGTCAAGAAGTTAGCACTATATCCCGATATTGTAAAAGAAGCGGCTATGAAGTACGAACCCTGCATAATTGCAAGATATGCTTATACTCTCTCCAATTCATTTAATAAATTTTATCACGAATGTAGAATTTTATCTGCTGAGGATCAAATTAGAAAAGCACGAGTTGTCTTAGTGGATGCAGTTCAAAAAGTAATTAGCGACTCAATGTCATTATTAGGTATTGAATGTCCAGAAGAAATGTAGTTGATTCCTTTGCCAAGAATTATATAGCAGCACCTCGCTAATCCTCATAAATTAAGGGTAAGCGAAGTTTTTTACTCATAAATCAATACTCATATAAATCAATATCAAGTTGCTTTCGCGCAAATTTTAAGAGCGAAATCCTAGATAATTCTAGAATTTCGCTCTTTTCTTTATGTAGATAGTTTTCCTTACTTCATTTATCTTCTTTACTACACAAATCTTGTTGAGTTAATATGGTAGCTATGGTATCTCCAAGCTGAGTAAAAACTGCGGCTAAGAGGGCTGCTTCTTCATTTGTAGTCTGTTGTGTAATTGTACAAGCAATCGCTGTAATCGTAGCTACAAGTTCACATGGAGCCAAACTAATCACCTCTATTAACTATATGCAAAGACCAATCATATGTTAACCATAACCGGAAGAAAAACACTAAGTAAGTTTCTCCGGTTATGATTAGAATGTGATGCAACATGTGTTAACTCATCATATTTTCGTTGATTCTATAGTTAAAATTTAAAGGTATTAATTCTTTCTTGTAGATTTTCTGATAATTGATGTAATTCAATTGCACGATGAGTGATGTCATCCATGGTTTCAGCAATTTGCTCAGAGGATGAGGTAACTTCTTCGGTCGCAGAAGCGGATTCTTCTGATACCGCAGAGATATTTCCTATCTGATCTACTACATTGTTCTTATTCTCAACAATCTCATCTGTGGTGGCTTTAATCTCTGTTACCTTTAAAGTAAGTATTTGAGTGGCCTCCATAATTTCATTAAATAAGTCTTTCGTCTCCTTTACGATACGAACTTGATCATTGACGTTTTGGTTTGTTACTTCCATAGCCGCTACAGACCGCTCTGTTTTTTGTCTGATTTCATCAATAATTTCTTTGATTTTAACAGTAGAGTCTTTGGATTGTTCAGCTAGAGCTCTTATTTCATTTGCAACTACAGCAAACCCTTTCCCGCTCTCTCCTGCTCTCGCCGCTTCGATGGAAGCATTTAATGAAAGAAGGTTTGTTTGTGCCGTAATCGTATCAATGGCATTGGAAATTGCTTCAATTTGCTTCATGCTTTCACTGGTTTCCAATACTAATTCAGATACATTAGCAGTTGATTTAGCAGTACTATCAGAGTTCTTTATTAAGGTTTCTACACGACTGAGACCTTGAAGTGTTAATGACTCCGCATTCTTGGAATATTCATCTATCTTAGAGGTAGATTCATCAATCATGTTAAGTTTATCGGCTAATTCACTAATATTGACTGCACTTGTAGATGCATATTGAGCCTGCTCGGTAGCACCTTTGGCAACGTCTTCAATCGCACGTGTAACTTCATTGATAGAAACATTGGTCTGCTCAGCCATATCAGATAATACTACGGAAGTATCAAGTACTGCGGTAGACACATCACTAACATTATGGATGAGCTTTGCGATATTATCTGACATCTCATTGAAGTGAGTTCCTAAGGATCGGAATTCATCCCTCGAACGAATGCTTACTTTCGTAGTTAAGTCTCCTTGAGATAATTGTCCAAAGGATACTAATAACATCTTAATATTCTTAGAAATTGGTGTGGTAAATAGGAAAGCACCGATAATAGCAAATAAAATGGTTAAGACAGCCACAACACCTATTGTGTTACGAATTGGGTTAGTGTCCGCAGTAAGTTCTGCGAAGTCCATAGCGGAGATGATCTTCCAGCCTGTAGATTCACTTGTATCATAGCTCGCAAACTTATCTGTGCCCTTATATGTATATGTAGAGAAGCCATTATTGTTATTCAATGCTTCTGGCCAAAAAGATAATGTTGTAGCTGTATCTGTTGCAATTAAAGAACTATCTGGATGAGTAATTAAAATACCCTGTGTATCGGTAATATAGATATAGCCACTATCACCTACCTTGATATCAGATAAGGAGCTAGATAAGAATCCAAGATCAATATCCATACCAACAACACCGACAACTTTGCCCTCTTTTTGAGTTGCACAGGCAATCGTTACTACAAGATTCCCTGTTGCCTCATCTTGATAGGGATCTGTCATAATGATGTTACCAGGACTTTGTATTGCTTGCTTATACCACTCTCTCGTTCTGTGGTCAAAGTCACTTGGTAATTCAGCGTAAGGATCTACATAGAATAATCCCTTTTCTGTACCAACATAGACATTTAAGATTGTAGAATCAGTAGATCTTACATTCGATATTAAGGTCTTTCCAAATTCTAAATAGACACTATTATCAGCCTCTATCATGTTCGGATCATTCGCAAGAATATTTAACATACTATTCATTGAAACAAAATAATTATTAATTCCTCGCGTTACTTCCTTCGTAGTTTGCCTGCTTGTTGTTTCTAACTTATCTGCCAGAATATTATAGGAAATAAAATACGTAATAATTCCTGAAATAAGGATAGGGATCAAGCTGATGGAAAGAAGCATTACAATAAGTTTGCTTTTTAACGTTCGAACTCTCTTTGTTTCTTTTACTTTCATTAAGTACCTCCTAATTTACATTTATCGTAGGTTTATCTCGGATTATATAATGAATCATACCATATCAAAGCAGGCAAGAAAAGTATTATTTTAGCAAATATTACACTTGACAATTCTTAACTAGACATTATAATAAATTTTAATAACATAAAAATGCAAAGACGGAAAAGAGTAAGATATAGGAAGCATTCAGAGAGAAGAACACAAGGTGGAAGTTCTTTATGTGGAATATAACCGAAAACCATTCCTGAGCTGTAGTGCTGAATTAGTATAGGGAATCTATAATGATTTATATGAAGTAAGCACTTCCGTATGCCTGCGTTAAAGGATAGGATTTGATCGAATCCGAAGTGAAAAGTTAAGGTGGAACCGTGCATGGATTATCTGCACCCTTAAAGATGGCAATCGCTGTTTTTGGGGTGCTTTTTTATGTTATTTTATCAATTTTTCTATTGTAAAAGAGATGACAGAGTGAATGAATCTACAATTCTATCACTCAGCAAGTATGCGTCAGCATTGCATCCGTAAACTTGTTATGGAACAAAAGTGTGCTTCGCACACTCTCGCAAACCACAAAAAGCAATGCAGAAA
>JAEYWQ010000402.1 GCA_023428885.1 Bacillota bacterium | reverse complement strand
CCACAGCATAGGCGGCTGCATGTGACTTATTAAAAGCATATTTCGCAAAGTCTGTCATCTCATCAAAGATATGATTAGCTACGGTTTCTGAGATTCCTTTGGCCGCACATCCAGGTACGCCTTCCTCTATGTTTCCATAAACGAAATTATGACGCTCTTTTTCCATAACCGAAGCTTTTTTCTTGGACATAGCACGACGTACTAAGTCACTTCGTCCAAAGCTATATCCTGCAAGCTCTCGAACAATTTGCATAACCTGCTCCTGATATACAATACAACCATAAGTAGGAGCCAGAATTGGTTCTAATTCCTTACACTCATATACAATACTATTCTGATTAATTTTCCCCTGAATATACTTAGGAATAAAATCCATCGGACCTGGTCGGTATAGCGAGATCCCGGCGATGATATCCTCCAAACTATTAGGTTTTAGTTCCTTCATAAAGCTCTTCATACCAGAGCTTTCTAACTGGAATACACCTTCTGTCTTGCCTGAGGCAATCAACTCAAAAACTTTACAATCATTGTAGTCTATGTCCTCGATTCTAAGCATATCTTCCCCATTGCGGCTGCGGTTGACAATGTCTACCGCATTTTGTATTACCGTTAAGGTTCTTAGGCCCAAAAAGTCCATCTTTAATAAACCCAACTCTTCTAATGTGGTCATCGTGAATTGAGTTGTGATAACATCTTCTGCACCTCTTGACAATGGAACATATTCATCTGCTGGCGCATTGGAAATAACTACTCCAGCGGCATGCATTGAGGTATGACGTGGAAGGCCTTCTAGACGCTTTGACATATCAATTAAATAGTTGACTTCCTGATCACTCTCATATAAATTTCTTAATTCTTTATTAATGTCTAATGCACGATCTATGGTAATATTAAGTTCCGTTGGAATCATTTTTGCTACCAAATCTACTGATGCATAGGACATATCCAGAGCACGGCCAACATCACGAATAACACCGCGTGCCGCCATAGTACCAAAGGTTACAATCTGTACTACCCTGTCTTTTCCATACTTTTCTACAACATAATCAATTACTTCTTGCCTGCGTTCAAAACAAAAATCGATATCAATATCGGGCATGGTTAATCGTTCTGGATTTAAAAAGCGCTCAAACAGCAAACTGTAACGAATAGGGTCAATATCGGTTATTTCAAGGCAATAGGAAACAACGCTACCCGCAGCACTTCCTCGCCCGGGACCAACGGCAATGTTATGATCCTTTGCATACTTAATAAAATCCCATACAATTAAGAAATAATCAACAAAACCCATTCCATCAATAGTATCTAACTCATAACGTAGTCGTTCCTTAAGTTCTTCAGAAGGCTGTCCATATCTTCTTGTTAACCCTTCTTCACATAAATGATTTAGGTATTCTCTAGCAGTAAACCCAACTGGTACATCATACTTTGGAAGTTTGTACTGTCCGAATTCTATGGTTACATTACACCGTTCTGCTATCTTGCCAGTATTTTCGATTGCATCCAGGCCATAAGGGAATAACTCTTTCATCTCTTCCGGGGACTTCATATAGAATTGACCACCTTCATAACGCATGCGGTCTTCGTCCTGAACTTTCTTCTGGGTTTGAATGCACAATAAGATATCATGAGCCTGAGCATCCGATGCATAGGTGTAATGAATATCATTGGTTACTACCATTGGTATCTTGGTTTCTTCATGAATTCTTAATAAGCCCTGATTTACCATCTTCTGTTCCGGATAACCATGATCCTGCATTTCTAAGAAGAAATTATTCTCTCCAAAGATTTCTTGCAAATGATAAGCAGATTTTTTTGCTTCTTCGAACATATTGCGACGTAAGGCTACTGCCACCTCTCCTGCCAAACAAGCAGATAAAGCTATAATTCCTTCGTGATATTCCTGTAATATCTCATAATCAACTCTTGGCTTATAATAAAAGCCTTCTGTAAAACCTTTTGATACAATTTTCATTAAATTCTGATAACCTGTATTATTCTCGGCCAATAAAACGAGATGAAAATAACGATCATCAGATACTCTACCCTCTTTGACATGTCTGGAGTTAGGTGCCACATAGACCTCACATCCAATAATCGGCTTAATTCCCTCTGCCATACAAGCACGATAGAAATCGATGGCACCATACATAACACCATGGTCTGTGATAGCCAAGGAGTCCATGCCAAGTTCTTTGGTCCTTGCGGCCATCTCTTTAATCTTGCCAGAACCATCTAACAAGCTATATTCTGTATGCACATGTAAATGCGTAAAACTCATCTTAATCTTCCTCTTCAATCTATCTAATCTAGTTTCGGTCTCGTTGGGTCAATGACAGTGGTCAAATCAAATAAATCTTCTAATCGCTTAGGATACTGGAGCATTGCTTGACCATCTATTGGCCTACGTTGCATTCTCACATAATCTTTTTTTATCTGAATCCAAGGTTTTGCCTCAACACCACAAAAGATAGAAAAACCACTATCCTTTAAGTATTGATATCTAGCATTGGAATAAGTACCTGTACCTGATTGTACATCAATACCATATGGGTAGATATAGATATCGGTTTCACCTACTAAGGCTCCCACATACTCTAACCATTGATCAGTATCATATTCAAGAAAACTTTGTGTACATTCCGCCATATTTCTATGCCCATTACTATGGCAAGCAAACTCCCAGCCATATTCTCTCATCACCTTTGCAATCTCAATCACCGCTTCTCTGTCTTGATCGTAGGTTTTGGAATTCTTAGATGCAGGATCCGTCCGATACCCTAGTGCACCTTCATATCCTGTCAATGCAATAATACCTCGCGCTCCACGATAAGAAAAGTCTGGGTGCTCCTCAATAAATGTCTCTAATATTGGTACCAAATCATAATCACCTACCGTAGTAGCTCCATTTTCTAATATGATCTCCGTGGACGGACGTCCATTCTCATCCAAAACCATACGAGAAGCAAAGCCATCCTTGTCCATATAATCATAATAATTAACATCATCCTGTGACAAGACAAATGGCTTCTTATCAATCGGGAGCATAATCGCCCCTTCCGAATAGGAATAGGAACCATCTGCTTGTTTCACTCGTTCCACCAAATCATGAATACTAACCAACACATAGCCATCCTCATACATCTGGCGCATCATCTCTTTAAATTCATATACTGTAGTCATATAATAGTTATAACCATTAGAATCATATTCACCATCAAAAGCCTTCGAAGTATCATAAATTAAAGAATGAAAAAAGAGATGATTCACTTGTGCTGTACTATCATATGCCCCTAAATAGTCACATTCTAATTTTTTCTTCTCATAGGATGTGATAGCATCTATGAATTCTTGATATTTATTAAAATCCTCTTTATAAGCTTTTATATGTTCAATTGCTTTTTCATAATCATAAGAGGCAGCCAAGCGGTCAGCTAACTTAAGGTGAGCTTCCCTTTCTTTCTTCGCTAATAGCTCCTCTTCTTCTTTTCTAGAAATAGCTGTCTGGGTCGGAGTCTTCTCCTGATCTTTGCCGGGTCCCTGAGTGAATTCAGGTAACCCCTGACTAGCTTCACCTTTTAGTTGGTTAGCAAGCTTCATCATTGACATTCCCATTAACATAACAGCAATAATTAGTCCCTCAATAATAATAAGACGAATCAAGCGATATCTCAATCGCTTATTCCTTGATACTTCTGTCCTAGAGTAGTGTCGTTTTGCTTTCTTTACTTCTTTCCTTTCTTCTTGCATAATCTCCCCCAACTCCTTGGTTGCTGTGTAAATCATCCCACAAAATGTAAAGTCTCTCTAGTTTCCTAACTGTCATACCTATGTTTTATACTAATTTCATTATAGCATTGAACACAATTTATATCAATTGCTCAAAACAAAGTGTGTTCTGCGATAATGAAATAAAAAGATGAGCCACTAAAATAGTCAGGCTCCAAATAAAACATGGATACATATTCATGCTAATATACCTCTGATAAATGTATAGTCTTTCTTAGCTTAAGCTATGAAATACATCAATTTATTAATCCGTATATTGGAATGAATATATATCCATGTCTCTTTAAGATCTTGCACTATCTTAGTGGCTCGCCCAATCAGCAGTCCTATTACTTACCACAAAGGTATTTTTCTATATTTTCCATCGCAACGTCTTCATCTGCTCCATCCGTTGTTACAGTAATTTCTTCACCTGCTGGAAGCCCTAAACTCATCATACCCATGATGCTTTTAGCGTTTACTTTCTTTTCTTCACATTCAACAAATACATTACTCTCATACTGACTTGCTACCTGTACTAATAAGGCCACTGGTCTTGCTTCTAATCCTGTTGGTATTTTAATTACAATTTTCTTTGATATCATTGCCTACTTCCTCCTTTTATTGCCTTAAACCATCTGCTATACAACATAGTTTCTTTAATCTGTGATTCACACCTGACTTTCCGATCGGTGGATTCAACATTGTCCCCAATTCTTTCAATGAAGCTTCAGGATACGAAACTCGTAGTTTAGCTATCTCCTCTAACCCCTCTGCTAAGTTGTCAAAACCAATGGTGTCACGAATAAAAATAATATCATCAATTTGTTTCGAAGCTGCCTGAACTGTTTTAGTAATGTTCGCCGCTTCACAATTCACTTGTCGATTAATAGAGTTTCTCATCTCTTTCAGAATTCTAACATTTTCAAAATTCATTAGAGAAATGTGAGCTTCCATAATATTTAATAAATCAACAATCTGTGAACCTTCTTTCACATAAACTACATGATTTCGCTTACGTGCTACTATCTTAGCGTCTATTAAGAAGGAATTGATAACCTCTTGCAATTGTCTTGCCCGACGAATATCGGGTAATACTACCTCAAAATGATATGTCTTTTCAGGATCACTCATAGAACCCGCCGCCAAGAAAATTCCCCGTATAAAAGCTCTTTTGCAGCAAGTGTTCTGTAAAATCAACTGATCCATCAACAGACCCTTTTCCTGGGACTCTTTGTCCATTACAAGTTTCGTAGCTTGGATTAAAGTCTGAACCTGTTTGTGACTCTTTACTATTAAAAGATAGGTTGTACTTTTCTTTTGAGTCATATTCTTACGAATTAAAATTTCAGTATTAATATTAAATGTTTTTTTCAATAATGTAAAGTATTTTCTTGCAACAATTGCATTTTCTGTTTGAAAGATAATTGCCTTAACCTGATTTCCTTTCAAGAGTAAGCGTCCACAAACGCTTAGTAAGGCTGCTGTTTCTGCAATCTTGCAATGCCTTGCATTGCTGTAGTGCTTTCCAATCTCCTCTTTGACTTTGCTAGAAAACGACACTGTACTCTACCCTTTCTCAACATCCCTATGCTCTGCCTTAATACTATATTCCAGTGATTTCAGGCGTTTTTCAAGTTCATTGGCTAAGGTTACCGACCTATGACGGCCTCCAGTACAACCAATACCAATTACCAACTGTGTTTTTCCTTCCGCAATATAATTTGGAATTAAAAACGATAGCAGATCAACTATTTTCTCTAAAAAAATGCTTGCTTGTGGTAATTTTAAGACAAAGTTTTTTACTTCCTCATCATTCCCAGTTTTGGGTTTTAGCTCTGGAACATAATATGGGTTTTCCAGAAAGCGAACATCAAACACTAAATCTACATCGTTAGGGATTCCATACTTAAAGCCAAAAGATAATACCGTGATAAAGAAGTTATGTGACGTTCCATTCTTTACAAATATATTATCAATTTCTACTTTTAACTCACGGACCAGCAATCGACTGGTGTCAATAATATAGTTCGCCCGTTCCTTTAAGAATTTTAGCTTTCTTCTCTCTTGTTCAATCCCCCAATCCACACGTCCGTTTCCGGACAATGGATGTACTCGTCTGGTTTCTTTATAGCGTTTCACCAAGACATCCGTTCTTGCTTCTAAGAATAGTATCTCATAATGATAGCCTGCGCGCTTTGCTTCTTCTAAGACTCCACCCAGTTCCTCCAATGCCTGACCGCTTCGAATATCAATTCCCAACGCTACCTTATCTGTAGCAGAATTGTCTTTCAATGCCAGCTTAGCAAATTTCATTAAGAATGGAATAGGCAGATTATCCACACAAAAGTAGCCCGCATCTTCTAACATCTTTAATACAGAACTTTTCCCTGCCCCAGACATTCCAGTAACAATTACAAATCTCATTGTGAACCTCTTTCTTCAAGCTATAAGCTTGTTGCCGCTTAACCTTTCGGCTAAACTTCAACTATTATGCACACAATTACCTACGCCTACTTCTGTGATATTAACTTTACTTCTGGTTCTATTGTTACTCCAATTTTCTCTTTTACAATGCGTTGTACATCTGCTATAAGTTGTAAAACATCCTTAGCAGTGGCATTTCCAACATTAATCACAAAACCACAATGTTTCTCGGATACCATTGCATCACCAACCCGATAACCTCGAAGTCCCGCATCCATAATCAGCTTCCCAGCAAAATACCCTACAGGCCGTTTAAATGTACTACCTGCACTTGGGAATTCCAGTGGCTGCTTCTCTTTACGTTGTCGATTCAGATCTTCAATGCAGGCATGAATCTGATCATAATTACCTTTCTTAAACTCAAAGCTCGCATCTAAAATATAGTATCCTGATTTTTGTATACTGCTACTCCGATAGGATAAGTCTAAATCGTCTTTACTATATTCTATCACTTCGCCTTCCGGAGTAACCACACGGGCGGAAAGGATACTATCCTTGATTTCCCCACCATAGGCTCCAGCGTTCATATAGATCGCGCCGCCTAAGGTTCCTGGAATCCCGGCTGCAAACTCAAATCCAGTCAATGAGAGGTTCGCAATTTTCATTGCTAAGTTTGACAAATTCATTCCAGCGCAAGCTGTTACGATTGTCCTATCCCCTATCTCCTCAACTGTTAGCTTGATAACATCTTCATTTAACCGTAGAACGACTCCAGATAAGCCCTCATCTGCCACCAGCAGATTACTTCCGTTTCCAATGATAAAGCATGGAACATCCTCTTGCTTACACAACAGTATTACCTGAATAAATTCTTCTTGGCTTTCTGCCATTACAAAAAAATCACAAGGACCACCAATGCGAAATGTGGTATGATTACGTAATGGTTCATCCAGCAAGATCTGCCCCTTGTTTATTACCATTTTCAGTTTATCATAAAATTCCTTCAAAATACTAACTCCTCATATCTCCTCTTACACGAATATATATGCTTCGTGTGTATAATTAGCACCCTTAACCTAAGATCATTTTAGCACAGCCATAGATTCCAGCATCGTTTCCAAGCTCTGCTAAACGAAATTCTTTGTTTGCAAGTGCAAATAAAATATTTTTATTATAATGCTTTTCAATAACATCGATTAGAACCTGTCCAGCTCTTGATACACCGCCACCGATAACAAATACCTGTGGGTCAACAGCTGCAGCCACATGTGAAAGTGCTAGTCCAAGATATTTTCCTAAATCTTCAACCAGGGAAGCAGCAACTTCATCGCCAGCCTTCGCATGATCAAAGATGTCCTTCGCCGTAATTTCTTCAAGATCACGAAGCGTAGTAGCTAATGATTGATTTGCTAATCTTTTCTTAGCCATACGTACAATACCAGTTGCTGAAGCATATTGCTCTAAGTGACCATGTCCACCACAACCACATACATCTTCTTCCTCTGGATTAATAATGATGTGGCCAATCTCACCACCACCGCCATTACTTCCTGCAACAATCTTACCATTGAGGATAACACCACCGCCAACGCCAGTGCCAAGAGTTACCATTACAACATCCTCATAGCCTTTACCGCCACCCATCCACATCTCACCAAGAGCTGCGACATTAGCATCATTACCAGTAGCTACCTTTAATCCAGTTAACTGGCTCATCTTTTCATTGACATTAAAGATGCCCCAACCAAGGTTAGCACATTTTAACACTCTACCATCCTCTGTAATAGGCCCTGGAACTCCAAGACCAACACCTACTACATCATCCTTGGAAAGATTGCGTTCTTGCATCTTAGCAGCAATGGTATCAGCTACATCCTGAGGAACCTGTTCTCCCCCGTTATCTTTACGAGTTACAATCTCCCATTTGTCAACACACTCACCTTGTTCAGTAAATAGACCACATTTGATTGAAGTCCCTCCGATGTCAATTCCAAAACAATACTTGTCCATTTCATTATCCCCTCTGTTTGAATTTCTTGTAACTTTAAATCCATGCCTAATTCACCAAGTTTAGAATAGTTATTTCTTCTTCATGATATTATTTGTTACACGATTATATAATTCTTGAGCAGCATTGTAACCCATCTTCTTCTGACGATAGTTAACCGCAGCTGACTCACAGATAATTGCTAAATTACGGCCTGGACGAATTGGTATACTATGACATACTACACGGTTTCCTAAAAACTCTGTATACTGCTCCTCTAAGCCAAGTCGGTCATACTCTTTATCTTTTGACCACTCTTCCAACTTAATTACTAAGTCGATAGATTGGGTATTCTTAACACTTTCTACACCGAATAATGTTTTTACATCGATAATACCGATGCCTCTAAGTTCAATAAAATGTCTTGTAATTTCAGATGCTGTTCCGATCAAAGTTTCATCGCTGACTTTCTTAATTTCAACCAAATCATCAGCTACCAGACGGTGACCACGTTTAATTAATTCTAGTGCAGCTTCGCTCTTACCAATCCCACTTTCGCCCATAATAAGAATACCCTCACCATAGACGTCAACTAGCACTCCATGAATCGAAATACGTGGAGCTAATTCAACCTTTAACCAGCGAATAATTTCAGCCATAAAGGAGGAAGTAGATGTTTGGGTACGAAAGATTGGAACTCCAGCTTCATTGGCTAGATCGATAAAGTCTTGCGGCACTTCAATTCCACGACAAAAAACGATACATGGCATCTTAAAGCTCATCAATTTCTTCATAATACCAAATCCGTGATCCTTCTCCATCTTTTGCATATATGCATGTTCTACATTTCCAATGATTTGGACACGATCAGAGTCGAAGTAATCAAAAAATCCAGTCAACTGCAAAGCTAACCGGTTAACATCAGGCTGGCTAATCAATATATTGGAAATATCTATCTCAGGTGTACAATTTTCTAGCTCCATCTTTTCAACAACTTTTTCAAGTTCAACTGTATACATTATACTCTCCTTTATCCTTAAGATTTCGCATTGCATCAGACACATTCTAACATATAATGCTGGCATACGCAACCATTCTCATATAGCAAAGACCATTGAAAAATGATTAAAAATACTTATCTTTCCGATCCGTCCTTACTCATTCTTCTTTGTATGGAAGAAGTCATATACCTTTTGTGCAGATAAGCGATTCATGGATGGTAATTGTGCCAATTCCTCTACACTAGCTGCCTTAATGGCATCCAAAGACTGATAATGCTTCATCAAAGCACGTCTTCTAGTATCACCAACTCCATCAATATCATCTAGTATGGACTTTACCTGAGTTTTAGAACGAAGAGAACGATGATATTCGATGGCAAATCGGTGTGTTTCATCCTGAATACGTGTTATAAGTTTAAACGCTTCCCCATGGGTATCAATAGGAATCTCCACATTGTTATAGTATAAACCTCTGGTCCGATGGTTATCATCCTTCACCATGCCACAAACAGCAATGTTCATGTTCAATTCCTCTAACACGGACAGGGCGATATTTACTTGGCCGCGGCCACCGTCCATAAGAATTAGATCAGGGTAACGGGTAAAACTACCATGTTCAATTCCAATATTTCGTTTCTGTAATTCTTCTGCCTCTTTCATACCATGAGAGAATCGCCGTGTCAGAACTTCTCGCATCGAAGCATAATCATCTGCCCCCTGAACAGATTTGATCTTAAACTTACGGTAGTCATTCTTCTTCGGCTTACCATTTTCATAAACCACCATGGAGCCAACCGATTCAAACCCGTTAATATTGGAGATATCGTAAGACTCCATACGGTATATAGTAGGTAACCCAAGCATATCTGATATTTGTTTTACTGCTCCAAGAGTTCTCGCTTCTTCCTTTTGTAATTTCTCAGAATCCTGTTGCAAAACTAGGGAGGCATTCTTTTCTGCCAATTCCACCAAACGCTCCTTGTCCCCTTTTTGAGGAACACGGATTTTTACTTTCAAACCTCTCTTTGCACTCAACCAGTCTGAAATCAATTGTTCCTCTTCTAAGGGCTCAGATAACAAAAGCTCCTTCGGTATATATGGAGTACCAGAATAAAACTGCTTCACAAAGTTTGTCATAATGGAGCTTCTTGTTTCGTTTGCAACACCTGTAATATGATAGTGTTCACGACCTAACATTTTTCCATCACGAATAAAGAAGACCTGAGCAACTGCTTCGTCTCCAGTACTAGCAAAAGCAATGATATCACGATCCACGCTATCAGTGTCCGAAGCCTTCTGAACCTGTGACAGTTTCTCTACACTTTGTAATAAATCTCGATATTCTGCTGCTTCTTCAAACTCCAAATTTTCCGAGGCTTTTAGCATCTTAGCCTGTAGATCCTTGGTGATCAGAGCATAATTACCGTTTAAAAACTCGATTACCTGATCGATTGATTTACGATAATCCTCTTCACTAATATATCCTTGGCAAGGTGCCTTACAC
>JAEYWQ010000159.1 GCA_023428885.1 Bacillota bacterium | reverse complement strand
GTATTGTACCACATAATATGCCAAAGAAGATCTGGATTACTGACACCACCTTCCGCGATGGTCAGCAGTCAAGAGCACCTTACACTACAGAGCAGATTGTAACAATATATGATTATTTACATCGGTTGGGCGGTCCAAATGGTATCATTCGTGCGAGCGAATTTTTCTTATATAGCAAGAAAGATCGTGATGCAGTATATAAGTGTATGGAACGTGGCTATGAATTTCCTGAAATAACATCATGGATTCGAGCAAGTAAGAAGGATTTCCAATTGGTAAAAGACCTTGGCATGAAAGAAACAGGTATCTTAGTTAGTTGTTCGGATTATCATATTTTTTATAAGATGAAGATGACCCGTAGCCAGGCGATGGCTCATTATCTAAGCGTAGTGAGGGAATGCTTAGAAACTGGTGTTGCTCCTAGATGCCATTTAGAGGATATTACTCGTTCTGATATCCATGGGTTTGTCATTCCATTTTGTTTTGAGCTGATGAAGTTAGGAGAACAATATGGGATCCCGGTTAAGATTCGTGCCTGTGATACGATGGGATATGGTGTTAATTTTTCCGGTGCTGTTATTCCTAGAAGTGTACAAGGTATTATATATAGTTTATGCACACATGCAGGTGTGCCTTCTGAGCAGTTAGAATGGCATGGACACAACGATTTCTATAAAGCAGTTACAAACTCTACCACCGCCTGGTTATACGGTGCTAGTGGTGTCAACTGTTCTCTCTTTGGAATAGGTGAAAGAACAGGAAATACGCCATTAGAGGCAATGGTATTCGAATATGCACAGTTAAAGGGATCTCTTGATGGCATGGATACTAGAGTAATCACTGAGTTAGCAGAGTATTTCAAGAAGGAAGTTGGATATAAGATTCCTCATAGAACACCTTTTGTTGGGAAGAATTTCAATGTTACTCGAGCAGGAATTCATGCGGATGGTCTATTGAAAAATGAAGAGATTTATAATATATTTGATACTGAGAAGTTTTTAAATCGACCAGTTTTAGTATCCGTATCCAATACTTCTGGTCTTGCAGGAATTGCCCACTGGATTAATACATACTATAAGCTGAAAGGCAGTAGTATGCTAGATAAATCTCATCCACTGGTTGTAAAGCTGAAGGAATTAGTAGATGAAGAGTATGCAGCAGGTAGAATCACAGTAATGACGGATCAAGAGTTAATTGAACTTATCAATCAATATAAGAAGTTATATAAGACTGAGTTACCAGATTTAGTTATTGAATAAGATGAAAGAAACGTTAATAAAGTAATATACCCAAGGTGTAAGCCAAGCTTTATAGGTAGAATGAATAAAATGACAGTAGGAGGAAGAGAAATGACTGCAGAAAAGATATCAGCAGCGAAAGAGGCATTTGGAAAATTGTTGGAAGAACAATTAAAGCGCGTGGAAGTAATGAAGGCACAAGGTGACTTCTTAGATTATAAGTCATTGGATCAGATCATTATTGGTGTTTGTGGTGGTGATGGAATCGGACCTGCAATTACAAACCAGGCACAAAGAATCCTAGAATTCTTATTAAAAGATGAAGTAGCGGCTGGTAAAGTAGCATTTAAAGTAATCGACGGTCTAACCATTGAAAGAAGAGCGGCTGAGATGGCTGCGATTCCTGCAGAGGTTTTAACAGAATTAAAGAAATGCCATGCAATCTTAAAAGGACCTACAACAACACCAAGAAAAGGCGATCCATGGCCAAATGTTGAAAGTGCCAATGTTGCTATGCGTAAAGAACTTGATTTATTTGCCAATGTAAGACCAGTTCGTATTCCAGAGCAAGGAATTGACTGGACCTTCTATCGTGAGAATACAGAAGGTGCTTATGCAGTAGGAAGTAAAGGTGTTCATGTTACCGAAGACTTAGGAGTTGATTTTACTGTTGTAACAACTCAAGGTACAGAACGTATTATAAGAGCAGCATTTGAGTTTGCTAAAGCGAATGGAAAAACTAGAGTAACCGCTGTTACAAAAGCTAATATTATTAAAACAACGGATGGTAAGTTCCTTGATATCTTTAAAGAAATAGCAAAAGATTATGATGGTATTACAGCTGACGACTGGTATATTGATATTATGACAGCAAAACTTATCGATCAAAAGCGCAGAACAGACTTCCAGGTAATGGTGCTTCCAAATCTTTATGGTGATATTATCACAGACGAAGCAGCAGAATTCCAAGGAGGTGTTGGTACTGCAGGAAGTGCTAACATCGGTAAGAGATATGCAATGTTTGAAGCTATTCATGGTTCTGCGCCTAGAATGGTGGAAGAAGGAAGAGATAAGTACGCAGATCCATGTTCTGTCATTCGTGCAGGTGCTATGTTATTAGCTCATATCGGATATAGCAAAGAAGCTGACAAGCTATACAAGGCACTTGATATTTGTACAATTACAGAGAAGAAGGTTGTCATTACAGGTCGTGATACAGGTGCAACAGGAGCTGAATTTGCAGATTATATCATGGATACAATTACAAAATTATAGAATGTTTAATGTGCATTGCACAGGAGGTTTTTTGTGGAACACAATGAGTTACAAAAGGAAGTAACGGATAAATATTCGTTACGCGGTAGAGTGTTTCATCGCATCCGCGAGGATATTCTGTCAGGTAAGTACAAGCAAAATGAGGAATTAAAGGAAAATACGATTGGCCTTGAATTGGGGGTAAGCAGAACCCCGGTGAGAGAGGCATTAAGACAATTAGAACTAGAAGGTCTAGTGAATATCATTCCGAATAAAGGTGCCTACGTGACTGGAATTTCGGAAAAGGATATTCATGATATCTATGTGATTCGATCTTACTTGGAAGGTTTATGTGCAAAGTGGGCATGTGAGAATATTCAAGAAGAGCAATTACAACAATTAGAAGAAATTGTTTATTTATCAGAGTTTCATTCGATGAAGAAACACTTTGATCAAATCGTAGAGTTTGACAATAAGTTTCATGAAGTGATTTATGAAGCTTCAGGAAGTAAGATACTAAGGCATGTGCTTACAGATTTTCATCATTATGTACAGCGCGTACGTAAAATTACCTTAGCTAATCCAGAACGTGCTGAGAAATCCAATAGTGAACATCAGGCAATCCTAGAGGCAATCAGACAAAGGGATGGAGATCTTGCCGAGAAGCTTGCCCATGAGCATATTATTAAGACTATTAAGAACATTAATGACAAAGGCTTATAATGGATAAAACATAAGGCTATTACAACATTATGATTGTAATAGCCTTATATTTATGTATTCATGACAAGTGAGTCAGCTTGCTGATTGTTGCTTTTTACTTCACCTGTTTATACCGAGGAACTTCTTAATTATAGTGCTTTTATTTATCATATGATTTTTTTAATTTTGCCAGAGTTGAAGTGGCATTCATCATCATAAGATCGACTATTGTTAGTGCAGTCATTGCTTCTACTACGACAATGGCTCGAGGAACAATGATTGGATCATGACGACCTTTTACCTGAACAGATATATTCTCATTGGATTTATTTATAGTTTTCTGAGCTTTCATTATGGAAGGGGTCGCTTTAATAGCTGCTCTAAGAATAATCTCAGAACCATCACTGATTCCACCCATGATACCACCTGCATGATTACTGCTTTTAACCAGCTTCCCATTCACATAAGTAAACCCATCATTATCTTCGGAACCTTTAAGGTCAGCAACAGCAAAGCCGTCACCAATTTCAACGCCTTTCACTGCACCGATAGACATGATCGCTTTCGCAAGATTAGCATCTAATTTATCAAAGACTGGTTCCCCAATTCCTGCAGGCACACCACTAACAATACATTCTACAACTCCTCCAACAGAGTCCTGTGATTGCATTGCTTCCATAAGTAAGTCTTCTGCTTTAGAAGAAGCCACTAAATCAGGCATAGAAAGAGGACTCAATAAGAGATTTTCTTTTTTACAGTTAGCATAATCGATTTGAATGGAACCTATGGATTTGGTATATGCAAAGACTTCAACGCCAAGTTCTTTTAATAGGGTTGCAGCGATTGCGCCTGCAGCTACACGTCCGATGGTTTCACGTCCAGAAGAACGGCCCCCTCCACGATAATCACGAAGTCCATATTTTTGATCAAATGTAAAATCAGCATGTCCAGGTCGATAGTAACTTGCAATCTCGCTATAATCTAGGGAACGTGCGCTTTCATTCATCACAACTAAGGAAATTGGTGTTCCCGTGGTTTTACCTTCAAACACACCTGAGTGTATTGTAACCATATCATCTTCTTTGCGTGGGGTAGCATATTTTGTTTGTCCTGGTTTTCTGCGATTTAAGTAGGTTTGAATTATTTCTTCATCTATGGATAATCCAGCCGGGCAACCATCCACAACGACTCCAATTCCTTTGCCGTGTGATTCACCCCAAGTAGATATCTTAAACATTGTTCCAAAGGTTGAGCCTGACATATGTTTCCTCCTCAAATTATATTACTAATTAGTATAGCGAATTGCCTTGTGAAATTCAACTATAAATCTCTTGTGTAAAACATCCTAAAGAATGCTTATTAAGTTGAAATGAAATAGTCT
>JAEYWQ010000116.1 GCA_023428885.1 Bacillota bacterium | reverse complement strand
CCAAAAATCTTTGTTACATCATTTACAACGATTCCTTGCTGACTATTCATGGATTACCTCCTGCATTCCTTTCTCAAGGTATTGTAATATCTCAGACCGACTCAAACCAAGTTTTTTTGCCTCTGCTATCAAGCTCTCAACATAAGTATGATAGAACTGATCTCTTCTCTTATTCCTAATCGTTTCTAATGCTCCTGTACTCACAAAAACTCCAACTCCCCTCTTCTTATAGACAATCTGTTCATCTAGTAACCGGTTCATCCCCTTAAGTACTGTGGCGGGATTTATCTTAAACGTTGTAGAAATCTCAGTGGTAGATGGTACCTGAGTCTCCTCTGGAAAGGCTCCAATAAAGATTCCTTCCTCAATCTCATCTGCTATTTGTAGAAATATAGGCTTCTCACTATTAAAATCTAGTCTCAATCAAGCACCTCCTTAGTTAGTTACTTATGTAGCTAACTATACGACACTTGGATTATATTGTCAACCTATATTTTGAAATATATTTATATTTTTCCTTTTCTAGTTTTTAGCCTTTAACATTTGTGAACTTAACAAAAATCTTTCCTCATATCATCTTACATTTTTTTCTTTCCGTATAAATTAACCTTGCTTTCGTCATTAACTTAATAGCAAACATAAGATGCGGTCGAAAAACCAAGCTTGAACTTTCTTGACCAATGATAGGACCGCTTGTATAATTCATTTATTGGAAATTATTAACATAAATAAGGAGTAATCAATGAAAATCGGGATTAATCTATTATTCTTAACCAATAATGTGAGCTCTGGAGTTGGCAAATATATCGAATCTCTCTTAAGCGGCTATCACAAAATTGATTTACTCAAAGATTGCTATCTATTTGTTCGTGAGTCCTATTACGAGAAAGCAAAAGAACTATTCCCAGAGGCAACTGTTATAACAGTGCAAGCACCTTCAATCATCACCTCATTATTAAAGTACAAGAAAAAGAGACATTCATTTTATGAATGCCTCTACCTCAATCGATATAAATTTAAGGATGCAGTTGTAAATGCTAAGGTTGACCTGATTCTCTACCCATTTAACGATTGTACCCTTTATTTTGCAGAAGGACTTCCGAATATCCTAGTACTTCATGATCTTTATTATCTTAGATATCCAGAGCATTATGGTCAACTAATGTATCTCTATGCCAAGAGTAAACACGAATATTTCTTGAAGAAGGCAAGTGCTGTCATTACTGTTTCTGAATTTGTGAAAAGTGAGATTCTTTCACACATTAAAGCCTCAAAAAACATCTTTATCCAAGTTATACCGAATGCGGTATCCACTGCCAAGAACTTTACAAACTTCATTCCTGTGGAAGGTCCATATATCTTGTCGGTAGGTTCCCAAACAAAAAATAAGAATATTATGACTCTTTTGAAATCATATAACCTTATTAAGAAGCGTTTACCTCACCAGTTAGTATTACTAGGTAAGCACAAAGAAGACACCGAAGAGATACAAAACTACATAAAAGAGCACGATCTGAATGACCGTGTTCTTTGTCTTGAAGGTGTTCCTGATGAGCACCGAAATAGCCTATATCAGCATGCTTCCTTACTCGTAGCTCCTTCCTTATGTGAAAACTTTGGCCGGGCTCCTATTGAAGCTGCATTGCTTAAAATTCCTGTCATTACCGCAAAAACAAGCGCCTTACCCGAAGTTACTCTAGGTCTATTAACATATTATGAGCCTGCTACCGATAGTCATGCCTTAGCAATGAAGATGATTGATGTACTTCGTAATCCCCCTCTGCCAGAAGTACGTGAACAAATCGCTTGCACCTATGCCAGAGTTTATGACGAAGCTAGTATAGCCAATCGATTCTATCATATCTTTGAAAGCTTGTTCACACATAGCTCCTAAGCTTGGTGTGATAGCTTTGAAGATACGAAGCAATTCCTTCATCTGTTAGATCAAAGATAAACTCTGTTCAATATCAGCTATAATATCTTCTGCATTCTCAAGGCCAACCGAGAATCGAATCATACCAGGATTTACCCCACAGGCAACAAGCTGCTCATCGGTTAATTGACGATGAGTAGCACTTGCTGGATGGAGGACGCAGGTACGTATATCTGCAACATGTACCTCCTTGGATGCAAGCTTTAAACCATTAATAAACTTAGCAGCATTTTCTTTCCCCCCCTTAATTACGATAGAGATAACACCAGAAGTACCAGCTGGTAGGTATTTTTGTGCACGTTCATAATAATGGTCACCTTCTAGAGCAGGATAGTGAACCACCTGAATCTTATCAGAAGCCTTAAAGTATCGAGCTACTTTTAGTGCATTCTCACAATATTGCTTCATACGAATTCCTAAGGTCTCCAATCCTAGATTTAGCAAAAAAGCAGAGTTGGCTGCAGGATAGGCTCCAAAATCTCTCATCAATTGCATTCTTGCCTTAATAATATAGGCCATATTCCCAAAATCTCTTGTATATACAACCCCATGATAAGATTCATCTGCTCTTGTAAACTCTGGATACTTTCCATTCTCCCAATTAAACTTACCACTATCTACAATCACTCCACCCACTTGAAGAGCATGTCCATCCATGTACTTAGAGGTAGAGTGTACAACAATATCAGCTCCATACTGGATTGGTTTACATAAGATTGGGGTTGCAAAGGTATTATCAATGATTAATGGAACCTGGTGTTTATGTGCAATTCTCGCAAATTTCTCAATATCTAATACTGTAAGGGCGGGATTTGCAAGTGTTTCACCGAATACTGCTCTTGTATTTTCCTGAAAAGCTTGATCAATGGTTTCTTCATCACTTTCCGCATCAACAAAGATACATTCGATACCTAATCGTTTCAGAGTAACAGCAAATAAATTAACAGTTCCCCCATAGATTGTTGACGTACTAATAAAGCTATCTCCAACATTACATATATTTAATATTGCAAAAAGAGAAGCTGCCTGTCCAGAAGAGGTACACATTGCAGCTACACCACCTTCCAAGTCAGCAATTTTTTTCTCTACCACCTCAACCGTAGGATTAGAAAACCTAGAATACATATGTGCAGTTGGCATATCAAACAATTCACCGATTCGCTCCGTAGAATCGAATACGTAGGTAGTACTTTGTACAATTGGTGCAACTCTTGGCTCTCCGTTCTTTGGTGAATAGCCAGAATGTAGACATTTGGTTTCATCTCTCATGACAAGATCTCCTTTATAAATATTGATTTAGTAATTTAATGTTTTACCATGTTGTAGCATATTGTAGCATGTTTGTTTTACTCTTACAATGAGAAAGATCATGTTATGCATAAATTAGAGCATTGCTGGTCAAGACAAAACTCCTTAATCTATGTTATTATGTGAAAAAAGGAGGTACACAAAGATGCATGCATGGGAGCAAATACAGATTACTGTAGACTATATCGAGGATCATATTACAGAAGAAATTAAGATCGAACACTTAGCAAAACTCGCTTCACTATCTCAATTCTATTATCAGAGACTTTTTCGTAGATTGGTAAAAAAGCCTGTGAACGAATACATTAAGCTTCGACGTCTTGCCAAAGCTAGTGATGCATTACTGGATAAAAAGAAACGGATCCTTGATATTGCTTTAGAAGTAGGCTTCTCTTCTCACGAAACACTGACAAGAGCTTTTAAGGACACCTTTGGAATGACCCCAGAAGAATATCGTAAAAATCCTGTTCGTATGAATAATTTCACCAAGCCACAATTGATATTAAATTACGTCTTGGTAGATGAGAATGTACCATTAATTACAGATGGTATTGTTATTGAAATTCGACGTACTAAGCTTACTCATCCTGAATTTTTCATTGGCTTAACCGTAGAAGAACCAATTAACCAGCTTCCTGGTAACGGCGAACCTGGTGTTGACTCACTGGCTAATGTATGGGACGAGTTTCATGATATCAAATCATCGATTACAGAACTTGCAGAGGGTGGTGATGAACTTGGTGTAACTTTTATGGGAAGCAAGGAAGGTTATTACCGTTATTTTGCAGGTGCCATGAGCTCAAGTAATAAACTACCAGAAGGATTTACCTCATGGGTATTAGAAGCAGAGGAATATATTGTATGTTCCTTCGAAGCAGAAGATTTTGAGCATCTTGTGATGGATGCAATTTTCAAGGCGCAAAGATACTTATATGAAACCTGGCTTCCGAATCACAAGATTAATGTAAAACCCTTCGCTATCGAGCGTTATACAAGACATGATGCTGATGCTACCTGTATGGAGGTTTGGGTATTACCTGAGACCAAAGAATAAAATAAGGTGACAGAATGACTAAATAAAGAGGATGTCCCATAAAGATATGCCCCATGTCAAGTGACAGGGAGCATATCTTTATGGGACATCCTCTGTAATAACTGATTTATCCTACTGATAGCAATTTACCATCCTGCATATGAAAAACGATATCGGCTTGTTTTGCAATTGCTAAATCATGTGTTACAATGACTACCGCCAAATCATCCTGGTGAGCTAAGTCTTTTAGAAGTTTAACCACCACATCCCCATTCGCTACATCCAAGCTTCCAGTTGGCTCATCAGCTAGAACAAGCTGTGAACCAGTTGCTAAAGCTCTTGCTATCGCTACTCTTTGACGCTCCCCACCAGATAACATGCTAGGAAATCTCTTGTGATGCTGTTCATCTAAGCCAACACTTTTTATGTGCTTTTGAGCAATTTCCTTTGCCTCTTTATACTTCATGCCCTTTAGTTCCAAGGGATATATAACATTCTCGAGAACAGTCATCAAAGGAAAAAGATTAAATGTCTGATAGATTACGGAGACTTTATCCCTTCGATAAAGTTCCAGGTTCATTTTTTTAATTGATTCCCCCTGATATAGGATATCACCCTCTCCTGGAAGAGTAAGACCTGCCATTAATGATAACATGGTAGACTTTCCTGAACCAGATTTCCCAATAACAGCGTACACCTTACCCTTCTCTATGGTTAGATTAACCTTTGATAATGCCTCCACCGTTTGATATTTACTTTTATAACTATATGAGACATCCTTCATCTCTAATATTTCCATATATACCTCCCTATTCACACTAAGCTGACAGTATAGCCTGTGCATCCCCTAACAATTTCGTGCGATTCATTATAATTAATGCGATGGCTGTTCCCACTAAATAGCTTACGATTAAGAACAATAAAGAAAGTCCATATAGAGCCACCTGGCTCGGGAAGACAATCGAATATACTACAATTGGAATTTGTCCAAGGAAAAACAAAATCATCTGCTCTAAGAAAAATGATAGGAACACTTGCCTCTTCTTTGCACCCAGACTTCGCATGATTACCAATTCACTTAACCGATGTTTTATGAGTAAATAGGATATAATAAATCCAATGAAGCCAAATAACAGCATTAACACCGGTTTTATGGTATCAATGAGACGTATATGATTTTTTAGATTCTGAACTGTTTCAACTAAGCTCTTATCTTGGATCACAATGGCATACCGATTGCTTCCCATCTTTCCAACTTGACTATAACCTTGCTCTTCTAAATAGTCCCGGAAGGATATTAATTCCTGGGTATTCTTTAGCGTAAAAGTAGCCGCTTGGATTCTCCTTGTAATATATGAATTCCAAACCTCATTTGCTAATGCTTCTGCCTCATTGGTAGGATATGAATTATCCACATAATATCGTGACTCATAGCTTATAACCCATGGCAGGAAAATCGTATCCGTTTCCCACTGGTTCTTATAGATACCTATTACCTTAATATCATTCATACTGCAAATAGCATTGTCATTGATATTATTCCACGAAGTAATACGTATGACATCACCAAGTTGAATCCCCTCTCTATCAGCAAAACTTTGCGAAATAATTCCTATCCTTTCTTTTAATCGCAGGGACTCTTTATTATAACCTTCCAGATATTCCACTTCTGGCTCTTCTTGATCAAAGTAATCTGCGGTGTATTTTAAGTTGTCAGCAAATACTAGCTTTGGCATCTTAGTGATTTCCATTAGAAACCAGTCATAACCAAAGGCATTGTTATGAACTCTGACAATTGGCAGATCGGATAAGTCTAGCTTATTACCATCAGCGGTTTTTGCTATTCCCATGTACTCATAACGGATACTGGCATATAAGGAAAGATCCTTAATATATTCCGAAGTTTCAAGTACTTCCCGTCTTATATTTACCCCTCTTGTTACAACTTCCTCACGATCCTCTATATACTCATCCCTGCCTAGATTATGCTCCCTGTAATAAGTTGGATTAATAAAATTGTAAATATCATAGAATAGATCCAAGCCACCAATATCACGTGATTCATTTTTAAAAGATGTGATATAGGCAGTTACAGGTATCTTCTCATACACCTGGTCTAATTTCTTTTCTTGCAGGCTAGAGAGTAATCCTAAAAATATTAAGAATACTGAAAATAATACTGAAATGATAGGAACAATAAAACTCCTTCCAAGACTTCTTGTCAGAGAAAGTAAGGCAAATTTAAGACAGTTTGGTCGAATTCCCCGAAAGGAAAATCTGTTTTGTTTGATTCCTTTTGGTGATATCTCTTTTTCCTTTTTTTGAACCTTTTTCAAAGAAGTATGTTTGTCTTCTTTTAATATCGAATACGTAAAGAAATATAATAAAATAAATCCAAGGATAAATACTGCAACCGTAACAATAACCGAAAGCCATGGATTGATGCTAACTTGAGGATCGAAGATGATCTGTTGCCCAATGTTTCTTTCACTATATCGAATATCGGTGATATAAGTGCTCTTTAAGGACTCAAAGAGCTTCCTTGTTACCTCTTCCAAAAAGACCTTGGAGGCCACAGACCCAATTCCAGAAGCACCTAACACAATCGAAAGGGATCCATAGAGGATATAACCCATTGTCCGTTTCTTACCTGATCCTAAGTGAAGCATAGTTTTCAAGGTATCTTTCTGTTTGATTACATAAAGATAGGAAAACAAAATCAATATTCCAACTCCAGATAAGGAACTTAAAACAATAATCATAATTGCATTACTTTTTAAAGCGCCCATTGGTTTAATGGCTTCTTCATATCCCTGATCAAAGAGGGTGAACTTCATATTATACAATAAAAGGCTCTTATTATCCTCGATAAATTCTTCTCCAGCTCCATTCTCAACGATGTATCTGGCAAGGGTGGTTGAATGGAACTCCTGTATTAGCCAATCTGGTTCAGGGATATATAACTTATATTCCTCCCCTTCCTTATTAGTAAGAATACCAACAATCTCAAAGTCTGCCTCGTAACGATAATCCATATCTTCCAAATAGTCAGATAGGCCTAGTCCTGTATTATCATAATGAAGATGCAAGCCAAGGGTATCTCCAATCGTTACATGATATACATTTGCTAACCGTTCACTAATCAAAATCACATTACCATGCCCTTTATACTCAGCATCTGTAAATGTTCGTCCTTCTTTTAATTGAACTTCATTCTGATAGAAAGAAGCTGAAGCTTCTAAACTTGATACTGTTGTCACTGGGAAAGAACTATCAACGATAGCCATTGCATCCTTTAGATTCAGCATCTTCTTACCTTCATCTGATAATAAAAATTCAGGATTAGCCGTCAAATCAATAATTGCTGAGCTGTCTCTTTCCCTATCAGGAAGTCCCGGAACCATAATGTAGATTGGATTCCTCCCCCTCGCAACCTTTCCTATGAATAGATATTCATGATCATATACAAACTCGCTATCGACTGGATTCCCTAAGGCATCGATATTATTGATCATAATATATGTAGCACTTCGAAGTTTTTTCCCGAAAATTGTTTCTGAAATAACTCCCATATAAAGATTATCTTGGCTTTTTGAAATACTACGAACTTTAATCATAGCAAAATCATTCAGAGGCGAGTTACTCCATTTCACCGTATCATCAATATATGCCCAGGCTGACATTTCCTTATTGACAGACTTAACACTTGGATGAGTGTTAAGTTGATCAAAATTAAAATCTGACAGGTCGGCATTCATATTCTTATAGAAATTTACTTCATCTCCCGTAACATCTCCTTGATAATCTAGCTCAACAACTGTAGTAAAGGTTTTATCCGCTGCTAACATCATATTTTGAGCAGATTCATACATTCCTACTCCAATATTTAAGGCAATTGCTAATAGCATTAATAATAGAATAAATAACAACGTTTTCTTTGGTGTACGAATAATACTTTTCATGCTTTGTCTTAATATCATTTTTAACTCCCTGCTCCCCTATTATAAAGTCCTATTGTTTCACATAAACATACCCTAGGTCTTCATCCTCTTATGCTGCCCTTGTTAACCAATATTTCATAATCTGATATGATCTTATGAAGATTCAAACAGTAAGTTCATAAGATATAGTTCTAACTTTTTTATACAGAAATTATAACAGAACTACCTAAAAAATCAATGAGAATTGGATTAGAGAATAATTATTTACCATCTTAACAAGAAAAAAGGCAGAGGAGAGATTCGTAATTTCATCTCTTCTCTGCCTTTTTAACACTAAGATAGTGAATCTTCTCTTTGGTAAACGATCTTACCATTAACTATTGTATACACAGTTTCTGTAAAGACTTCCATAGGATTTCCTGTAAAGATAGCAATATCTGCATCCTTTCCCACTTCCAAGCTACCAACTCTATCAGCTACTCCACAGATCTGAGCTGCATTGATGGTGATTGCTTTCAGACCCTCTGTAATCCCTAAGCCTCTTTTGGCTGCTAAACCTGCGTATATCGGTAAGTATTGAATC
>JAEYWQ010000395.1 GCA_023428885.1 Bacillota bacterium | reverse complement strand
GTGTAAGGCAGGATAGCGATTCCATGAAAAGTAGTATGGACTCGAATATTGCCAGCGGTGCTTCCTTGTACTGCGATTTGAGCCTTGCTTAGATCAAAGTTAAACTTCTCAATATCCAACATATGTATTATTTTGGATATTGAGAAGCTTAACTTTGGGCTGACATAGATTTAATGGGATATGTATCAGTGGAAAGTCATCTAGGAATCTTCGGTCTTGAGGCCGAGAACTGGGGACTGGTCTACAATATGTACTTATAAGGATGGTGAAACATGAACATTACAAATATTACTGAATTGATTACCGGCATAGCTCTGTTTCTGTTCGGTATGACGCTAATGGGAGATGGATTAAAACAGGTAGCAGGGAATAAGTTAGAGGTTATTTTATACAAGCTCACGGGTAAACCAATAAAGGGACTCCTATTTGGGACCGGAATCACTACAGTAATTCAATCTTCATCAGCTACATCAGTTATGGTTGTTGGCTTTGTAAATTCTGGAATTATGAAACTTAGGCAGGCTATTCCTATCGTCCTTGGAGCCATATTTGGCACAAGCATTACCGGTTGGGTCATCTGTCTGTCTGGAAACGATAATGCTTCAGGATGGCTCGTGCTGTTTTCTACTAGCACCCTAACCTGTATTACCGCCTTGATTGGAATCTGCTTGCGTATATTTTCAAAAGACCGTTTTAAGAACCATCTTGGCGACATACTGCTTGGGTTTGCGATTTTGATGTTTGGTATGTCCGTTATGAGTGGTTCCGTAAAATCATTGAAGGATAGTGAAGGATTCATTAACATCCTTACTGAATTCACTAATCCTTTTTTGGGTATTCTTGTGGGCATTGCATTTACAGCTATTCTCCAAAGTTGCTCCGCCGCTGTGGGAATATTACAGGCCTTAGCTATGACAGGAGCGATTCGATTTGACATGGCGCTCCCTCTTACCATGGGTATCGCCATCGGAGCGTCTATTCCAGTACTCTTATCTGCGGTAGGCGCAACGAAAGATGGTAAGCGTACCGCCTTGTCTTATCTAATCAGCAACTTACTTGGCGTGATTATGGTTGCCACAGCTTTTTATGCGCTTGATGCTTTTATGCACTTTCCTATCATGAACAAAACTATGACAATGGTGAGTGTGGCTACCCTTAACAGTATCTATCGTTTTGTTGTAATTGCTGTCTTGTTCCCATTGTATAAACAGATTGAGGCGATTGTATCTCGTATTGTTCGCTCTGGTAGCGAAAGCATAGGCGAAAGCGAAAGCCTACCATTGGTACTGCTTGAAGAACGCTTTGTAGACCATCCGTCACTTGCTATCGAGCAGTGCAGAAATTCTATCAATGATATGGCGGTTAAGGCAAAAGAAAATCTGTTTTTATCGCTTGAACTGATACGTAACTATACACAGGATAAATATGAACGTGTGCAGCTGCTTGAAGAAACCGTAGATCGATATGAAGATAAACTTGGAACCTATCTTATGAAAATTACATGTAGCGAACTAAACGACGATCAAAGTGAGATTATTGGAAAGTTTCTACACACAATTACTGACTTTGAGCGTATTTCCGATCATGCTGTTGCCCTTGCGGAAGCTGCGAAGGAACTTCACGAAAAAGAAATTGTTTTTTCTGCGAAGGCCACGCATGAGCTGCGTGTTTTAGGGGATGCAGTCTCGGAAATTATGGTAATGGCTATTGATGCTTTTCTTAATAATGATTTACAGCTTTCCGCTAAAATCGAGCCATTGGAAGAGCTAATTGACAATTTGTGCGGTGAAATGAAGCTCCATCATGTTGAAAGACTGAAATCTGGCATATGTTCCCTCAATACTGGCTTTGTGTTCAACGATATTTTGAACGATTATGAGCGTATAGGAGATCATTGTTCCAATATTGCCGTGGCGATGATTGCATTGGAATCAGATTCCTTTGATAAGCATGAATATCTTGACAGCGTAAAACAACTGAAAAGTGAAACCTACACTAAGTATTTTGATTCATATTCGAAAAAATATATGATTGCGAACTGAGCAATGCTTGAGTTAGAATAGTTATCCTACTCCTTTGAACGACCTCCTATCAGTGATCTTAAAATCTAACTTATAGGAGGTCGAATTTTATGCAAAAAAGCTACATAACTGGGTATCACCTTCAAGAACAAAGCAAGAACTAATCAGATATGAATTTTCACACTTCTGTACTTTTGATAAAAAGAAACCCATATTTCATGAGCTTTGATTATATGTTGTATAAGAAAATAAAGCATGAAGTTTTATTGGATAGAAATATATTATTGAATTGCATGAGTAAAAAGCATTTACATACTATACCTGTTATGATTTAATATAGTTATATACTTTGTAGAAATTACAAGATGGAGGATGGATTATGGAGATATTTATCGTATTAGGGGTTATTTTATTTATAGCAATTGTAGTAATATGCAATTATAATAGCTTAATCAAAAGTAAGCTAAAGACAAAAAATGCGTGGAGTCAGATTGATATTCTTCTACAAAAACGTTATGAATTAATACCAAATTTAGTAGAAATAGTTAAGGGCTATGCAAAACATGAGAGTACTGTTTTAGAAAATATCGTGAAGTTACGATTAAATCGAGATAATACGAGTAATATTGGTACAAAATTAGAAGTAGAAAAGGAAATGTCAGATTCCATAAAATACATAATGGCGATAGCTGAAAGCTATCCAGAGTTAAAAGCGAACCAAAATTTCTTAGCATTGCAAAATGAATTAAGTGAACTAGAATCAAAGATAGCTTTTGCAAGACAGTTTTTCAATGATACAGTTACAATATATAATACAAAGATAGAAGTATTTCCTTCAAATCTTTTTGCAAAATTATTTGGCTTTCAAGAGGTTGATTTATTCCAAATGGAGTCCAATGATGTTAAAAACAATATTAATGTGAATTTTAACCAAGAAGTGTGAGGAAATGTAGATGTTTATTATAATTGGTTTATGTTTAATACCAGTTGTAATTGCAATTATGTATAAGGCACAGTCAGTTGATACCAAAAAGAAGCTTAGAATAGCATTAAATACTTCCTTGCCAGTAATTGCAATCATATTTTTAATAGCATGTTTTCTTATTAAGGCAGAACCGACTAGTTTTGAAATAAATTATTCAATAATGTATATGTTCTTCAGCGGAGACTATCTGATACATGCTGGGTTTATTTTTGTGTTTAGTCCATTTATGTGGATTATTGTAATCTATTTTGCAAGGATACTATTTTTGAAGTTCAGAATACGTAAAAATGCTCATATTGGTAAGAATGAGAGTTATTTATATTATAGGGAGGAACTTAATAGAGTATCTCCAGCAATTCTTCTTTTCGTATCAACACTTGAGATTGATCTACAAAAGTGCGTGTCAACAACTATATTAAAATTAAAGCAAACAGGATTTATCAAAGAAATTAACGATAGTTTTATCTGTAAGAATAAAGACACCTCAGAATTATTTCAAAGTGAAGTCATGATTTTAGAGTTAATTCGGTCAGGAAGTTTTAATGCAAGTGACTATAAAAATAAAATTAGTGAAGAGGCGCTACAGCTAAAATATCTAAAGAAAAACAGAGGCGGTATTATTTTACGATTGATAAAAATAATTATTGCTGCCAGTATTCCTGTTTTATTATTTGCATTTAGCTTGTTTATGGATGATTATGTACATAAGAACTATCATGTTTATCCTGAAAAGGACGGATATACCTATTTTTATTTAGACAAGGATCATGATATTGAAAAGCTTCGTAGGGAAGTGAAAGATGAAAGTGTTTATTACCATCGTAGCACAGTATACGGAGAGGATTATAATTATAGAGAAATCAGGGCTGATCAGTATCAATTTAGTGTGGTGAGAAAAGCTTATGTATTAAAAGCTATCTCATTAACATCTGTGTTGGCTGTATTGATTTCTGTATTCATTTGCCTTTATCGGATCTTTGAGCAAATCATATATATGAATAAAAACTATAAACGAACAGCGAAAGGAAAAGACCTGCTTAATAAGGCATATGCATTAAAGAATTATTTAAAAGATTACTCTCTAATAAAAAACAAAAGCGAAAAAGACTTAGTCCTTTGGGAGTATTATTTAATTTATGCTGTGGCTTTGGGCGTCAATGAAAACATTAAGTATGAAGTTATTGAAAAATATTTAAACTAAAAGATTGGATAGTTTTCATGTAAACTGTCATGTTACATCACTATGGAAAAGAGCACTTGTGGCGTGGTGGAACTAACATTGTATATATGACATAATAAAATCATTCCCAGGGCCCATGGATATTAAATATAGTGGAGGTAATGTGATGAGTTTAGGTACAAATTTACAATACTTGAGAAAACAAAAAAAGATTACACAAGAACAGCTTGCTGAGACAATGAATGTATCAAGGCAAACAGTTTCTAGATGGGAATCTGATGAAGTTATTCCAGAGCTACAAAAACTAATAGAACTTAGTACTATATTTTCATGTAAACTGGACGGATTGGTGAAAGAAGATTTGGCTTCCTATGATGGCATATATTCAGAGATTAAAATACTGAAAGTAGCAGCATTTAAAATGGCTAGATATGTCATAGTATCTCCGAATCCAGAAGATGATGTCAATGAATATATGAACAGATGGGCAAGAAATGCTGGACTTCTGACAGTCTTTCCGGATGCGAAGCTTATCGGTTGGGATTTTCCATTCGTTTCTCCTGAAATGCAAAATCGATTCGGACTCAGGGGTTATGTTGCAGCTTATATAATTCCTGAAGGATTTGAAACGGAGTATCCAGGAGTAGAGTATGCAGAGCAAGCAGAAGCTGAATATGCAATGGTGACAATATTCAATCCCTTTGAGCAAGCGTTTGAAAGGATACCAAATGCA
>JAEYWQ010000059.1 GCA_023428885.1 Bacillota bacterium | reverse complement strand
ATTACTGAGAGTGCAGTTTGATATTCGTCTATTGTTCGTTCTTTCTCGAGTGAGAATTCGCATTGCGCCATGATTACTGACATGGGGGTTCTCAATTCGTGAGACGCATCTGCCGTGAACTGCTGCTCCTTTTCAAAAGAATGTTCCAATCTTTTAAACATTTCATTAAAGTTATTAGCAAGCTGATGGAGCTCGTCCGTGCCTTGACCGATAGTTATACGCTTTTTTAGATCATCTCCTTTTCCAATTTGGGAAGCAGCCTCAGAGATCTGCTTGATTGGTTTCAAGGTTCTTTTGGCAATCAGAAAGCCACCAATGATAGCGGCTAGAACGAGAAGGGGTAGGAGGATAAGGGATAGCCGGATGATGGAATTCATTTCTTCCTTGCCCTGTGTTTCAGCAACAATGCCTCTTAGCCATAGACCTTTTAGTCCATCCTGTGTCAATGCACGGTCGAATATATAATAAATAACTCCGTCGACGGTAGTAGTTTGAATAACAGAATCCTTTAGAGGGACCAAAGAAGTAATCTTACCAATTGGGTTTTCACCATAAATCAAAGAAAGGTTGCTGTCATACAACGCCGTATAAACCTGATTAACAGCATCCAAGAAATCGTCGTCGATCTTAAGAAAACCATTTCCCTTGAGTATGAAATGATCGTCATCATCCAATCGGTCTTTTTCATCAATGTTATTGAAATACTCAACTTCATCCATATTGTTTTCCACTGTTTCTATTAGGTTGTCCTTAATGGTCTTTTGAAATATCTGATTGCTGACAGAAAAGAAGACAGTGTAGGTTAGAGATACAACGATGACGAGGGCTGTCGCAAACCAGAGGGTAATTTTAAGGCGGATCGAGAGAGTTTTCATAGGTTAGAATCCTCCCTTATTACATAGCCCCTGCCACGAATCGTGTGAATTAGTTTTACTTCATGGCCTTCATCGATTTTCCTGCGAAGGTAACTGATATATACATCAACTACATTGGTTCCCCCCTCATAATCATAGTTCCAAATATGATCCTCAATTTGTTCTCGGGATAGAATGATCCCTTGGTTGTGCATGAGATACTCCAATAGGGAATACTCCTTAGCCGATAATAGTATTTCTTTATTGGCCCGCTTTACAACGTGGGTAGTACAATTAAGAGTAAGGTCATTGACAGTAAGAGTATTATTTGCTATTCCGAATGCTATTCTCGTCATTGCACGTATTCTTGCGGTCAGCTCTTCAAAGGAAAAGGGCTTCACAAGATAATCGTTGGCACCGCTGTCAAGACCTTTTACCCGATCTGCGACAGCATCCTTTGCTGTAAGGAATAGCACAGGTGTAGTATTGCCTGTGCTGCGTAGTGATTGAAGCACAGTATAACCATTGGCTTTTGGCATCATAATGTCTAGAATGATTGCATCATAATCGGTATAAGATAGGATGTCGATGGCCTCCTTACCGTCAAAACAACTGTCTACACTATAGCCGTCTGAAGTCAACTTCTGCGTGATGATATGATTTAGATCTTTTTCGTCTTCTGCAAGTAAAATTCTCACGGTAATCACCTCCATTTTCATATTATATGGAGAAAAATTAAAAACTCATTAGCAGATATAAGTATTAGTACAAACGTTTCTTAAATTAATTCATGTACGAATTGATTCCTACTGTCAAATAGAGTTAATCTACCTCATATGTGCGCTACTGTAAGATTTTACAAAGTGCAAAAAGAGTATTTTGGCGCATGTTTTCTCGGGTTTTGTTACACAAAACACCTCGCGATAACTTAAGTGTTAACAGTAACTTATAATCCGCTTTGATTGCTTAATAAAATGAATATACATGGTGTTTATTCTGCATTTATGTTAAAATTAAAGGGATTAATTTTATAACATTTAATTTTATTAATTATTAACCCTGTGCCTTTATGATGCAACTGATAGTTTTCATTTTGCAACCTGTGATTGGTGTTGATAAAACGAATCATATGTCATGATTACTTCAGAAAAAACAAGGAGGTCATATTTTATGACAATTGGAGACAAACTCACAAAACTTCGTAAAGAACAAAACCTAACACAGGAACAGTTTGCAGAGATATTACAAGTATCCAGACAATCTGTTTCAAAATGGGAGCTGGATATTAGCTATCCGGACACGGAGAAGCTGATTCGCATCAGTAAGCTTTTTGATTGCTCGCTGGATTATCTATTAAAAGATGAAATTGAGAAAATGGATGTTAACATCACATCTGCCGTTGAGGAAGCCAGAAATGACAAGATACGCGCAAGCATACTAACTTATATGCCTTTCCGCCTATTTTTGGTTGGATCGTTGCAGTCTACTCTTTGAAATTTCAAAAGGAGCATATGCACAACCGCTTACAGATTTGGATGAATCAAAGATCATAGAGATTATGAACAAATATATTGGAATGGTCCTATAGCAATAGTAAGCAGCTTTTGTGTAACAATATTAGCGATTACTATCTTTGTTTTACTTGATTTAGACCTATATGAGACCATTAATTTATTCCTGCCATTTGTATTAGGGATCTATTTTCTACTTGGAAAACCACTGTCAAAAAATGGAGGAGCAAGATTTCGAGTATTTGAGATTACAATATCTTGCATTATTATCATATGTGGAGTGTTACGCTTGATATAGCAGTAAATCTTGTAATTGATTTATGAATAGAAGAAACTTGTGATGAGGAGTTTGATTATGATTAGAGATTATAGAAAATCTGATATTGATGAAATTGATATAGAATACACGAATGAATTAACTTTTAGATATGCAGAAGAATCAGATCTCCCATTGATTCTTCATTTTATTAAAGATTTAGCAGAATATGAAAAAATGTTGAATGAAGTGGTTGCCACAGAGGAGTTGTTAAGAGAATGGCTGTTTGTGAAGAACATAGCCGAGGTATTTTTTGCTGTGGTAAATGAAAAAGAAGTGGGATTTGCTTTGTTCTTTCATAACTTTTCTACATTCTTAGGTAGAGGAGGAATCTACCTTGAGGATCTGTATGTCAAAGCAGAATATAGAGGATGTGGCTATGGTAAAGCTATTCTGAAAAGACTTGCACAAATCGCTGTTGAGCGTGGTTGCGGCAGGTTGGAATGGGCTTGTCTGGACTGGAATAAGCCTAGTATTGAGTTTTATTTATCACTGGGAGCCCAACCAATGAGTGATTGGACTGTTTACCGAATTACAGGTGATACACTAATTGATATGGCAGATGTACAGATGCAGCAGAAGAGAATAAGAAAATAGATAAATGCAGCAAAAAAAGTATTGGTTATATCATAGAACGGATACTGTCCTTATTATAAATAAATAATCCATTTTATGATATAACCAAGTCATTAGATATTAATCGTAATTCTTAATTACTAGATCAATCCGATCATCAGAGGTGTTTAGATACAGATCCCATTGTTCATCTGTTTGTTTAAGGAAATAAATCATATTTCCATGATAAGATTTGATTGATTCAACATTCTCACCATTTTTAACCTTCTTACCAACTTCACCGTTTTTAGAATAATAAAGGACATTCTTACCGTCTTCTTCCTCTAGCAAGTAATATACGATATCTCCAGAAATCTCCATATCTAAAATTGAATT
>JAEYWQ010000393.1 GCA_023428885.1 Bacillota bacterium | reverse complement strand
TCTCGCAGGTCTTTCATTTACCTGAGTTCTTTCTCTTCTTTGTGGGTCTGTAATTCTAGGAATTGGGCGTGCGTAAGTATCATACTCTCTCTCAGGTACTACATTCAACTTACGTGCTGTACTTCCTGCTATATATGAAGTATTGCTATATCGTCTTTTTTGAGCATCCATGCTATCTTCCTTTCCCTTATTCGGCTGTTCTCTTTTCAAACACCCTAAGTTTCGCACTTTTTGATCTAGAATTGAGTTCCATCTCTTCTTCACTTGGAAGAATTGGTTTTCTTGTTATGTTAATTCCCTTGGATTTACGATTGCACACACAAACCGGAAAGTTTGGAGGGCAGATACAAGGATTTTCGTGTTTTTTGAATGCCACTTTTACCATACGGTCTTCTAAGGAGTGGAAGGTGATAATACATAATCTTCCTCCTTCTTTCAGTAAATCAACCATGTCCTCTAAGGTATTGTTTAATACCTCAAGTTCCTGGTTTAATTCGATACGTATTGCTTGAAAGGTTTGTTTTGCTGGATGACCACCAGCTATTCTTAGCTTCATCGGTATTGCTGCTTTAATCGCTTCCGTTAATTCAAATGTGGTCTCAATCGGTTTCTCATTACGGACACGAACGATATGTTTTGCGATATTCTTTGCAAACTTGTCTTCTCCGTAATCACGGATAATGCGATATAAGTCATATTCTGAATATTCATTCACGATATCACGAGCGGTTTTTTCTGAACGCTTATCCATTCTCATATCAAGCGGTGCATCCTCTCGATAGGAAAATCCTCTCTCGGCAGCATCTAGTTGATAAGAAGATACTCCCAAATCAAGTAAGATTCCATCCACTTTGTCAATTCCAAGATCACGTAATACTTGCTTCATCTGAGCATAATTGCTTCTCACAATTGTTACCTGATCTTTAAATTCACCAAGGCGAAGACTTGCTGCTTTAATTGCATCTTCATCCTGGTCAATCCCAATGTATCTTCCCTTTGAAGAGAGGCGCTTTAAAACCTCATAAGCATGTCCGCCTCCACCTAAGGTTCCATCTACATAAATGCCATCTGGCTTTATATTCAAATTGTTAATTGTTTCTTCAAGAAGTATTGATATATGTTTAAATTCCATCGTACGTTACAACCTCCAATCTCAACTAAAAGCTAAGGCCAAATTCTGACATGTGTTCTGCAATATCATCCATATTGTCATAGCTATTGCTATCCCAACGTTCTTTACTCCAAATCTCAATTTTAGAAAGCACTCCAACAAATACAATGTCTTTGTCTAAGCCTGCTTGTTGCCTCAAATTATTCGGTATTAAGATTCTGCCCTGCTTGTCCACTTCGCATTCAGCAGCTCCTGCCATAAAGTAACGTTGCAACTGTCTTGCTTCTTTGTTGCCAGGAAGGTTTTTCAGTTCTGTTACAAAGTGTTGCCATTCTTCATTAGGATATACAAAAAGACAGCCGTCCAATCCGAGTGTTACAACAAATTGGTCTCCAAGCGCATCACGAAACTTGGAAGGTACAATTATTCTTCCTTTTGGATCAATTGTATGATTATATTCCCCCATGAACATGCGCTTCACCTACCATCTTTTGCTCCACTTGCCACCACTTTAAACTACTTTTCACCACTTTCCACCACTTATAAGAGCATTTTACTCCACTTTTAAGAAAAATGCAAGGATTTTTACAAAAAAAAGAAATCAACCACGTGATTTTGGTTGATTTCTTTTTTGTTTTATAAGAAACAAGACCTTTACTAACTCATCTTGTTTTTTGATTTCGCATTCTAACTCTTTGTACTAAAAGATATCCGATACTAGCTAAGATTAAAACACCTGATAATGCTTGAGAAACCGCAATTGGTGATCCCCACAAGAACAGCTGATCTGTACGAAGCCCTTCTATCCAGATCCGACCTAGCCCATAACCTGCCAGATACAATACCAAGATTTCACTATCAAAATGCTTACGTTTGGAATACCAGATTAGTAATAGTAACAGGAGTAAATTCCAAAGAGATTCATAAAGAAAGGTTGGGTGCACCGAGATGTACTCGATTCCATCGATTGTTTGAACATTGTTACGAATCTCTAAGATGGATGCCAGGGCATCAGGCTTATCTGCGTACTTGGCTGTTAATCGTGATAGAGACATGGTATAGTCGCCGCCTACATGCTCTAGATTAATCTGCATGGATAATAATCCATCATAGTATCTGCCAAAGGCTTCTCGATTGAAGAAATTCCCCCATCTACCTATAATCTGACCAGCTAATAATCCTAAGACACCTATGTCAGCTAATTTGCCAAAGGAAACCTTTTTCACTTTACAATAAATAATAGCAGTAATGATTGCTGCTATGACACCACCATAGATTGCCAAGCCACCGGTTCTAAGATTTAAGATACTAAGTAAATCATCCTTAAACTCAGACCAGGTAAAAATAACAAAGTAAAGTCTAGCACCGATTACGGCAAATACAATACCATATAGAGCAAAGTCCCAATAAAGATCAGGATCTTGACCCAATCGCTTGGCTTGCCATTGAGCCAGTAATACACCTACTACCATACCTATTGCAATAATAATTCCATAAAAGGCAACATCAACGCCAAAGACTTCGATGCCAGAACCTATGTTGTGTAATGCAATCCCAAGTTTGTGAAATAGAATATCTGACTTCTCCATCAATCCACCTTCTCTATACATTAAAACGGAACAATACTACATCGCCATCCTGTACCACATATTCTTTACCTTCTGAACGAACTAAGCCTTTTTCTTTTGCAGCATTCATACTAGCGCAATCCACAAGATTTTGATAACTTACAATTTCAGCACGAATGAATCCACGTTCGAAGTCGGAATGGATTTTACCAGCAGCTTGCGGTGCTTTCATACCTTTTGTAATCGTCCAGGCACGAGTTTCCATTGGTCCTGCTGTCAAGTAACTTATCAATCCTAACAAATGATAGCTTGCACGAATTAGTTTCTCCAAACCTGACTCTGAAATACCTAAATCATCTAAGAAAATTTTCTTTTCGTCATCAACTAATTCGGCAATTTCTTGCTCAATCTGAGCACAGATAACAAAAACCTCAGAACCTTCGTCTACAGCCAGCTTACGCACGGAGGATACAAACTCATTGGCAGCACCATCATCTGCTAAGTCATCTTCTGTAACATTCGCAGCATAAATCACTGGCTTACTGGTTAATAAATTCATTGCAGCCAACATTTCTTTTTCTTCATCGTCCTCTGTGGTAAACTTCTTCGCTGGCTTTCCTTCTTCTAGTAGTTCTTTGACACGATTTAAAAGGTCAGCTTCTTTTGCTAAGCTCTTATCATTCTTTGCACCTTTTAGCACTCTAGACAACCGTCTTTCAATGATTTCAAGATCTGAGAAGATTAACTCAAGGTCAATGGTTTCAATATCACGTAATGGGTTCACAGAGCCATCGACATGAATGATATTACTATCTTCAAAGCAACGTACTACATGAACAATTGCATCTACTTCACGAATGTTCGCTAAGAATTGATTACCAAGACCTTCTCCTTTGGACGCACCTTTCACTAGACCAGCAATATCAACGAATTCAATAACTGCTGGAACTATTTTCTCTGAATTATACATATCAGATAAAACCTTTAATCTGGTATCAGGAACAGGTACAATACCCACATTAGGATCTATCGTACAAAATGGATAATTTGCAGATTCCGCTCCTGCTTTTGTTAATGCATTAAAAAGTGTGCTCTTACCAACGTTTGGTAATCCTACGATTCCTAGTTTCATTCTTTATACCTCATCTTTCATTTGTCTCATAGTTTTAATAAAGTGACACTTACGCGCCATTAATCCTGCGCTTCTATCACAATTAAAACACCTTCTATAAAGGTGATCTTACATTCCTTTTCCACAGCCTCGTTGCTAATACCTATGCTGTTTCCTGCCCTTAAGCAATCATTTACTAAGGGATATTTAAAGCCTTCTAGTGTTATATTATTTACCTCACTGGTGAATGGAAGCAAGGAGATATATCTCCCATACAGCTCATCCTTCTTTAATGTATGAGACT
>JAEYWQ010000300.1 GCA_023428885.1 Bacillota bacterium | reverse complement strand
GCATGAGAGACAGTTATATATAGACTACTATAGAACACTTACGATCTATTATAAGAACGGTATTGTTAATGCCTATGAATTCTCTCAAATTATACTTGATTAAAAGCATTTAATAAGGCTTCCTGCGTTAATCACAAGAATCCTTAAAGCTATGTATGACATGTATATATAACAGCTCAGGATCAAAATATGTCTGAATTAATATATGAAAGACTTAAGGTATTTAGCTTTCAAGCATATAAGAAACATTTCTAGAATCAGGTGATCTGATTCTAAAGGAACATAAGGCAGCAAAGTGTTAACACAAGAACAGCTCGATATGGTAAATTGGTTGCCGGCTGATATTGACTTAATAGATAAACTTAAGGTAATGAAGTGTAATATAGAATAAGATGAAAAGAGTACGAAACAGCTCTTTTGAAATTACACATAATCAAGGTTGATTCTTTTCATACCTTTATATATAATGTGATTAGCTCGTATAACATCAAAATTATACTATAGTCAGGTAGGAGGATTAGCTTAGTGGAAGATAATTTGAGCTTCAGTGGAGAGGAAGCTGCGAACTATGTAAAAGTATTTGTACAAAAACTGATCAATTTAGGTGTAGATATTTCTAAGAAAGAAGAAGTAAAAGATGGGATATTTAACATCTTTCAAGTAGAATTACATAATATGCCGGATTTAAGCAAGAATGATTATATTCTGGCATCCAACCATATCAGTGATTTCGATGCCATTATCTTAGGCTTGTTGCATGATAACATAAGAATACTTTCTAAGAAAGAATGGGTAGAAAATCAAACACTGATGTCCTTTATGTCAAAGTATTATGATGTGATTGGAGTGGATCGTAAGTCTTCTGGAGATATGACGAAAGCTCTGATTGACTTAACAAAATATCTTAAAAATACTATATCACCAAAACATATCCTGTTGTTTCCACAAGGAACCATATCTGATATCAATCATAACAGCGTTGACCGGATTTCAAAGGGTATCTTTAGTTTATCATTGTTAACGAATAAACCAATCTTACCAATCTATCTTGAGCAACCGTCAATGACAGATAAAACACGCATTATTTTTGGAAATGAGATAATAATTCAGGATAAAGAGGATCATCGAAGAGATTGGATGGATGAGTTAATAAATCTACAAACAAAACTAACTCCACCAGCTAGAACTCCTAAATTATCCTATAAACATGCTAATAATAATAAAATCGGGGATCCTTATTTTTAATTAAATATATCATTGCAAACTTGTGTTGCCTTATGATATAATCCTAAAAGAATAAAATAACTTGATACTTTTTTGCCGCCGGGTAAAGAAGTTAAGCGTCAGTTTTCCTATCGTTAGGCCATTGAAGATAGGAAGTACTGGCTCTTTTTTTGTTACGAAGTGAGTTTTAAATAATCCACTTACGTTCGGTACCGTTTCGCTAGACGGTTTGCTTTGCACATATCATTCTTACTTGAGGAGGAAGACATGAAGAATCAAATGAGTATAAAAGAATTTGCTAGATATACTGTCCCAAATGTTATGGGAATGATAGGCTTATCCTGCTATATTCTTGCAGATACCTTTTTCGTGGCAAAAGGGTTAGGAGCCAATGGTTTAACGGCTCTGAATTTAGCAATTCCAGTTTATAGTTTTATTCATGGAAGTGGCTTAATGTTAGGAATGGGCGGCGCGACCAAATATTCAATCTATAAAGGTCAAAAGGATAGCAGACATTCGAACCGATTGTTTACCAATACTATTTATAGTACAGCTGTTTTAGCATGTATATTTGTCTTGATTGGTCTTTTTCTTTCAGAAGGAATAAGCACCTTAGTGGGAGCTGACTCAGAAGTCTTTGCTATGACAAACACCTATATTAAAGTAATCTTATTGTTTGCTCCTGTATTCATGATGAATGATGTTCTAATTTGCTTTGTAAGAAATGATGGAAACCCAAGATTATCCATGTTTGCAATGTTGGGTGGAAGTTTATTTAATATCATTTTTGACTATATTTTTATCTTTCCATTCCATATGGGGATCTTTGGTGCTGTATTAGCCACAGGCCTATCACCAATCGTTAGCATGCTGATACTATCAAAACATTGGTTTCAAAAGAAGAATGAATTCCATATGGAGAGAGGAAAAGCACATCTTGAAACCATCCGTTCCATTGCAATACTTGGTGTTCCATCCTTGATTGGAGAGCTTTCCTCAGGTATCGTAATGATAGTATTCAACTTCATAATTCTAAATCTTTTAGGAAATGTAGGTGTTGCTGCTTACGGTGTTATTGCAAACATATCCCTCGTGGTGATTTCAATTTATACGGGAATTGGACAAGGGATGCAGCCTCTGTCCAGCATAGCATATGGTCAACAAGATAAGACAAGTATCAAGCAAATCCTACGTTATGCAATTATAACCTTGCTTATAGTATCGTGTATCATCTATCTATTGATCTTTTTCCTTGCTGATCCGATTGCGGGGGTATTTAACAGTGAGAACAATAAGCTATTACAAGAAATCGCAACACTTGGATTAAAAATATACTTTACTTCGGTTCTCTTTATAGGGTTTAATATTGTAATTTCCAACTATTTTATTTCAACTGATAAAGCTTTACCTGCACAAATTATCTCTTTGTTAAGAGGTTTTATCCTTATAATTCCGATGGCATTTTTGCTATCAGCACTGGCCAATATTACAGGAGTGTGGTTAGCCCTACCAGTAACGGAAGGCTTAGTAGCTATCATAGGTTTTATCTTGTATAAAAGAGTCTCTAGCAAGTAGACAAAGTCAATGTTATTAGGCAATACAAATAAAGCATATACCCA
>JAEYWQ010000148.1 GCA_023428885.1 Bacillota bacterium | reverse complement strand
CAATACCAGGGCCCCAATTAATTCGCCAAGGGTTGCAAATAAAATTACTCCGCCCTTGGTGACCTCGGTAACTGTAGTTGCAAACCCTCCAATTGTTAATATGAATTCAGCTGGAATTAATGGGAAGATACTTTCTATTGTTGTAAGAATTAAAATCCCCAAATAACCATGATCATTGATCATATCTATAGCAAATTCTTTCATAATGATAGCCTTCGAATTTTTGTTTATATATATGAAAAAAATGCCCTGTTTAGAATAGAGTTCTTCCCATATCCCTCATACTTACTCCTCTACTCCTGTATAAATTCTCATAGCATCACGTAAAAACACAGCACAACCCGGAGCAATCTTATCATAATAAGCAGTAAATCGCTCATCGTCTACATACATTTGTACTAATCCCATATGTGCTTCTTTCGTGTATTGAGGCCAATAATGTAACAGCCACTCTTTATGAAGTTCACAGGCTTTTTGAGCCAAATCACTGCTTGGATCTCCATTCTTATACGCTATACCTATCGCTTCATTCACCTGTTCTGACAGTTCCTCTAGTTTCGTATACTGCTCTTGACTCAAGTCCTTTAGTTTCTGATTTGAAGCATTGACTGTTTCCTCACCATATTTTTTTCTTATCTCTTTTCCATATTTTAATTCATTTTCCTCGATCATCTTATGCTTAAAGCCTTCAAACTTTTCTTTATCAGACATTATAGATCTCCCTTCTGTCTTGGCAATTGTCTTCTCGACATTTGCGATTAATAAATCTAATAGTTTTTTCCTTTCAAGAAGCATTACATGGTGTTCCTTCAGTGCATCTAACTTACGAAACCCAGGTGAGCTTAATATTGATTTAATACTCTCTAAATCTACTCCCAGTTCACGATAAAACATAATCTGTTGCAACTTATCAACCTCTGCTTCACCGTAGATTCGATAACCTGACGAATTCATTCTTGCCGGCTTAAGAATATCTATTTCATCATAATATCGAAGCGTTCTAGTACTAATTCCTGCTATTTTAGCAAGTCTATTCACTGTATATTCCATGTTGAATCCTCCTGATGGATCTATCATAAACCTTTACGTTGCGTCAATGTCAAGCTTTTTTTTAGGGACAATTTAAATATTCTTACATTTAAACTGTCCCTAGCACTCTTTATATTATACTGCAATTCAATTCTTCACACTGCTCAACAATCATCTGGTATACCCTGGAATATGGTATTTGACTTTGTCTGCATAAGGCTACAACACTATCATATTCTGGATAAAACCGCTTCTCTCCTTCGATAACGCATACTTTTACTTCAGCATCTCCTAGCGGGGTTGTGACACGTATTTGTTCCCGCTTTAGTATAGATCGTTCCATCATAATACGACGAATACCAATCGTCGTGGTTTCTCTAAAGATGATACCTTCTAGTTTATGGATATCCTCTTCTTTACAAAGGACAGTAAGAAGCCAAGCTGGCCTATTTTTCTTCATAAAGACAGGAATATAATGTACATCCCTTGCTCCTGCTAAGAATAACTGTTCCATCACATACCCAAGATTCTCACCACTACAATCATCGATGTTACTCTCTAGCTTATATATAATGTCATTTTTCTCGTCTGTCTTGCTTTGGATTAACATCGCTCTTAGGATACCTGGTCTTTCATAGTTACGTTTTCCTGCACCAAGGCCAATTTTAAGCACCTTAAACTCTTTTGGTAATATATCTAATGTTTTTGTCGCTGCAATAATTGCTGCACCGGTAGGTGTAACAAACTCACCCTCTAGCTCCGTGAGCTGAATATTTATATTGTGTGCCTGAATGATATTAGCAACTGCTGGAACAGGAATCGGTAATATTCCATGCTGACATCGAACTGTTCCACATCCTTCATATATCTTTGGAACGATGACCTCTTTGATTTGTAAGTTGTCAAAACATACCGCCACAGCGACAATATCAACGATAGAATCAACTGCACCAACTTCATGGAAATGAACCTCTTCCAAAGGAATATTATGTGCTTTTGACTCCGCTTCAGCTAGTACGGTAAATATCTGTAATGCAATCTCTTTTGCCCGCTTAGTGATTGCTCCTCTTTCGATAATCTCTCGGATTTCACGCATACCTCTATGTTCATGCATGTGTACTTTATCTAGGGACTTTACTTGATCATGATGATTATCTTGATCATAATGATGATCCTGATCATGATCATGTCTATGGTCCTGATGGTTATCATAGTCGTGATTATGGTCATGACCATGATGGTGATCATGGTCGGAATGATGGTCATGGTCGTGATGGTGGTCTTGGTTATGGTTATGCCCATGTTGATGGCTATCCTTGTCTTCATCAAATGGAACCGTCAGATGGCTATATTCCTTCCCCTTACCGTGAAGATATTCCATATCATGATCATGATTTTCATGTTTCTTGTCCAATATGACGTGAAAATCGCAGGCATCAATTCCCGATTTCTTAACTCTCTTGATTTCTACGCGAAAGCCCTCAAGTGGAAGGCTATTAACCGCATCCAAGACAACCTTTTCATCTGCTCCCAAGTCTAAAAGGGCGGCTACAGTCATATCTCCGCTAATACCCGAATAGCATTCTAAGTACAATGTGTTATCCATTTTACATCTCCTTCTCTATCTATAATACAATGTTATTACATTTCACTCCTTACTGAAGCCTTGAAAATGACAAGGGTAGCTCTAGACCATTTTGCTCTAGTAATTCTTTGTTTCTGAGGATTTCTTTCGTATCACCATCAGCTATAATGTTTCCGTCCTGCAATAATATGGTTCTTTCACAGGTATCATAGATAAAATCCAAGTCATGGGAGGCTATCAGCTTTGTGACGAAAAGCTCATTAAGTATATGAATCAAATTTCTCCTATTTCCAGGATCCAAGGCTGCAGAAGGTTCGTCCAACAAGATAATATCTGGCTGCATGGAAAGTATCGTAGCAATGGAGACCATTTTCTTTTGTCCACCGGATAATCGGTAGATTTGCTCATTTTTTAGCTCTTGCATATGAACTTTTTGAAGAGCTTCCATGCTTCGTTTTTCCACTTCCTCCTTGGATAATCCATAATTGCGAGGCGCAAATGAAACATCATCATATACCGTGGTCATAAATAATTGACTGTCCGAATCTTGAAATACATAGCCTATCTTTTCTCTAATTTTAAATAAATTTTCTTTATTTAGTTCAAGGCCCTGAATGCTAAGATCTCCTACATACCCAAGTTGAATACCTACCAATACTTTTAAAAACGTTGACTTCCCAACACCATTTGCTCCGATTAGGCCAATACTATCTCCTTGATTCACTTGAAAATTCAGATCCTTTAGTATCCTGCTGTCCTTATTTTTCGTGTTTTTATGATAAGAAAAGGAAAGTCCCATCATATCGATATCTAGCATATTAATACCATTCCTTTCCGTAACATGTAATAATTGATTTGCGATTTACAAAGTCTAGATTTTTACACTGCTAGCTCTTAGTTTTATGTCAAGATTAGATGATATCTGTTTCTCTAAGCAAATATTCTTCCTACGATTTCAAATATAGGAAAGATTCGAAATACAGTGATTAAGCTGGCAGTGAATATCAGATAACATACACTCCTTATGTTGTCTCCTGGCCTTGTTGTCTTACTAAGATAAAATTCCCCTTGAAAACCTCGTATGCTCATGCTCTCATAAACAGTATCAGCACGATCCATGCTCCGTAACAGCATCTGTCCTAACAGAGAGCCCCAGGCTTTATAATGTATCCCCTTTTGCTTGGGAGCTCGTAAGGAATAAGACAGGGAAACCCTTTCTACTTCCTTCGTAAATAAGATAATATATCGGTAGATTAACATCATCACGGTCACGATCACCTTAGGAATATGCAATAGACGCAGTGCATAACAGATATTCTCTATGGAGGTGGTAGCAATCAAAAAGTAAGAAGCCAGTAATGCAAATACCCCTTTAATAACCAGTGTAAGCATGGAAATCATTCCTCCAGTGATGGTAATATCTCCAAGCTTCATCCATACACTTTGATCCAGGAAAGGGTTTGCAATGCCCACAAGACAAAGCATAGCAATTACTGCTCTCAATTGCCGTAAGCTTCTGCCCAATGAAATGTGGGTAATTTCTTTTAGTAAAATAAGATACAAGCTCATCCCCAGTAGTCCGGTCAAATCATATTTGTCAAAAGAAACAAGAAAACAAATATACCAAAAGGTGACAAGAACCTTAGCTAAGGGATGTAACCTGGTGATATCATTATCTTTTCTAGCCATGGCTTCTAAATGATGTATACCATGAATTGCTTCACTTATTCTATTCATCGTATTTTCTCTTTCTAACCAAACTTAATACTCGACAGGTCAAGATGCAAACAACAATTACAAGGCTTCCTCCAAGAATTCCAGAAATGGATGTCGCAGAAGCAGAGTCAGAATTCTTCCAACTATAATCGGGTAAGAAAGCCGTCTTTTCTTGGATTTGCTCGCTTACGGTATAGATCTCACCTGAGCTAGCAAGTTCGGTGGAACCTACTATTTTTTCAATAGACCACTCCAGACCATCTGGATGAGAAGAAGCGAATAAGGAAATTACACCACCGATTACAACAAAGGTAATAGCTAGTACCAACAAAGTGGTCTTGTAAGATAATCTGCCTAATTTTCCATCCTTATGTCCTTCTCGTTCACCTCTTTGCAACAATTCTGGTCTAGCTTCATGAATAAAAATCAATACAGCAGCTGTGATCAAACCTTCAACCAATCCAATTGCCAGATGAATTGGCTGCATCGTGGCTACAAACACAGAAAATGGTAGTTCAGTAATCCCTGAGAAGTAAGTTTCTAAAACCACAGAAAAAGCTCCCAGTTGCAAGGTTATCACGCAACCTAAGACTGAACTAATAAGGATTTTCGATCTCCTAATCCCCTTCTTCATGAATGGCTTCCATAACAATGCTGTTCCAAGGAAACATCCATAGAATGCTATATTCCATACATTACATCCAAGAGCAAGTAAGCCACCATCTGCAAATAGGAGACATTGGATGGCTAAGACTGCTATCATGGTGATAAAGCCTGCAAACGGTCCTAAGATTGCAGAAATCAACATACCTCCAGCAATGTGGCCAGAAGATCCTGTTCCAGGAATTGTGAAATTAATCATTTGTGCAGCAAATACAAAGGCACCCATGATTCCCATCAGAGGTATTTTTTTTGAATCTTCATGTAAGCGCACCTTACGTGCAGAAAAACCTGCAGCGGCTGCTGAACAGGCATACATGGTAGCAGCAACAGTAGGGGCTACTAAGGCATCAGACATATGCATTGTAATCTCTCACTTTTCTATATTTTATAGTCGTTTTACATTTTAACGTTAATATCCATACTTCCTGAGCGGAATCCTTCTAGATCGATTGTTATGTAGCAGAAACCTATCTCTTTCATAAAGGAAATGATGCTTGCTCTTTGCTGTAATAATTTCTCTAGATCTCTATCATCCACTTCAATTCTAGCGATGTCTCCATGCACACGAACACGAACGTTATAGAAACCAAAGGAGCGGATATAATCTTCTGCCTTTTCAATTTGTCTCATAACATCATAGGAAAGTTCTGTACCATATGGAAATCTTGTGGCAAGACAAGGAGCAGATGGGCGATTTGCTACAGATAAACCATAGTTTTCTGCCATTTTTCGCACTTCTGCTTTGGTGATCTGTACCTGAGCCAGTGGACTTAACACTCCAAGTTCCTTCAATGCTTTTAATCCTGGTCGATACATATGAAGGTCATCTTCATTGGTTCCTTCTAAGACATGAGTGATATTTTTTTCCTTCGCCATATCTAATAATTTTTGAAATAGACACTTTTTACACAAATAACAACGATCTTCTGGGTTATTACCAATTCCAGCTTCACTTAACTCATCCACATGAAGCACTTCATGGATAGCACCCGATTCCAAGGCTACCCTTCTTGCATTGTCTAGATCATTCATAGGATGTAATTTGGTATGTATGGTAACAGCATATACCTTTGTTTGTTTTGCTTTGGCCTTTTCACAAGCAATTTTTAATAACAAACTACTATCTACTCCTCCAGAAAATGCTATGATGATATCATTATTTGTATACTGATCCATGATCTCCATTAATTCCGCTTGTTTTTCAAGATACTCTTTCATACGATTTCCCTTCATACTCTTAATTTTTCATGAGCAAAACTCTTACTTTACAGCTAGTCTATTAATTTGGGTTGCCATATATCCTGCCCCATAACCATTGTCAATATTAACAACTGCAATCCCATTGGCACAGGAATTAATCATGGTCAATAATGCAGAAAGCCCATTCATATTAGCACCATAACCGACTGAAGTTGGTACCGCAATGACTGGTTTACTTACCAGCCCACCAAGGACACTTGCCATAGCTCCCTCCATGCCAGCTACCGCTATCACACAGTTTGCAGATTGAATTACCTCAAGTCTAGCAAGCAATCGATGGATACCGCTTACTCCCACATCATAGATTCGTTCCACCTGGCTACCAAAGTATTCTGCTGTCTGAGCAGCTTCTTCTGCCACTGCAATGTCTGCAGTTCCAGCAGTACAGACTGCTATCTTGCCTACCCTTACTTTATCTTTTTTCTCCACTTTCATGATACGAGAAATCGGATCATATTCGATCTCTGGAATCACATTTCTGATAAGCTCAAATTGCTCCTTAGTAGCTCTAGTCCCGAACACCTCTCCCTCTTCTTGAAAGATTCTTTGAAAGATTCCTAGCAAGTGTTCATCTGATTTTCCACTACAAAAGATTACTTCTGCAAATCCTGATCTTATTTTTCGATGTGTGTCTATCTTAGCATAGCCTAACTCTTCATAAGGCTTTCTGCGAAAATATCCCTCTGCTTCTTCCACTGATATCTCACCATTTTTTACTTTTTCCAATACTTCTTTTGCTTCCATGCGTCCTCCATAACCATTCTTATTCCGCACCCATTGCGTATTCTATGCCCGGTCGAGTGCATCTTGACACCTAGTGCCTTTCAATAAAAAAAGCTACAAAAACCAAACTCACCTTCTGGTGAATCTATGCTTTCATAGCTTCTTCCTCTGATTCAATCGTACCTAGATGTGTTCTAGGATACTTATGTTTAACTATAATCTCTTCTTTCGTGTTACATGAG
>JAEYWQ010000286.1 GCA_023428885.1 Bacillota bacterium | reverse complement strand
AATACAGCATGATGGCTTAACATATTTGATGCTAAATTAAGAGGTTGATTCTTTATTGATTTATTCACTTTTACATCGGTTTTCTAACTACAAAGGAGGACCAGTCTTTCATGCTTGTGATTTCTACAATCTCAAAGCCATTCTTTAAAATAGCTTCTTTTACTTCCTCAACTTTCATATCAATGATTCCTGAACTAATAAAAAGTGCACCAGGTTTCATAAAGTCAGCAACCATACCTGATAAAGGAATAATGATATCTGCTAAGATATTGGCTACGACCATATCATAACATCCCAATCCTATATTTTCACATAGGGTTTGATCTCCCATCACATTACCATCATAGATTTCTAATAAGCCCTCCAAGCGTTGTGCTTTTTCTTCCCGTGCTTTACGCATAACTTTAATTTGATTTACTTGAGCATTCTCTACACTAATATTAGATGCATTTACATCAATATCAATTGCAACTTCACACTTGGCTCCAAGCTTATTTCCAACAATGGAGAGAATTCCACTTCCACAGCCAATGTCTAATAATTCATCGCCAGGTTTTAAATACTTCTTTAAGTTTAAGATACATAATTTAGTCGTTTCATGAGCTCCTGTTCCAAATGCAGTACCAGGATCAATCTCGATAACCAAGTCCCCCTCTTGCCTGTCAGTTAGTTCTTCCCAGGTTGGCTTAATTACGATGGTATCATCCACACGGAAAGGTTTAAAAAACTCTTTCCAGTTGTTCATCCAATCTTTATCCTCGGTCTGGGATTCTGTAATCTTACCAGAACCTACATTCACAAATAATCTCAATTCTTCTAGACCTTCTTGCACTTTGTCAATCATCTCTTTGGTATCTATATCCACATCTAGATAGAAGTTTACATAGGCAACACCGTCATCTTCAGGAAGTTCGGGTAAGATGTCAATGAACATCTTGTTCTTCTCTTCTTCGGTTAATTGCACCTTATCTTCAATCTCAATTCCTTCAACACCTAACTCTTCTAAGAGATTGCTTACTAGATCCACAGCTTCACAGGTCGTTTCTAACGATAATTTATTCCACTTCATTTTGTATTTTTCCTTTTTTCTTAGATTATTACCACGAAATCCCACCTTAACAAGAATTTGAGCTTAGTTTCCCCACAAGATTGCATCACGTAGTAGCTTTTAAGTACGATAAAAAGGCTGTTAGAATCTATTCAGATTAACAGCCTATCTTATTTATTTTCCGAAGAATTTTTTCTTTTTGCCAGCAGATTCTTTATCACTGTCACTGTCATCTGACTTTTTTCCAGTCATCGAATCATCATACTTTTGAAGTAATTCTTTTTGTTCGTTGGTTAATTTTGTTGGAACTTGAACAACCAATGTAACATAATGATCACCACGAACAGCCTTATTTCGAAGGGTAGGTACACCTTTACCACGTAAACGAACCTTGGTATCTGTCTGTGTTCCCGGTTTTACCTCATATAATACATCCCCATCCACGGTAGAAATTCTCACATCTCCACCTAAAGCTGCCTGTGCAAAGGACATTGGAGCTGTTGAGAAGATGTCAAATTCTTGTCTCTGGAAAATTGGATGTCTGCTTACGCTTACTTCAACTAATAAGTCACCGCGTTCACCGCCATTGCTTCCGGGTTCCCCTTTGCCTCGAATGCGGATGCTCTGACCATCATCGATACCAGCTGGGATGGAAACTTGAATCTTTTTCTTATTACTAATATAGCCACTTCCATAACAATCTGGGCATTTATCTTTGATAATCTTACCAGTACCACGGCAATCTGGACAAGTCTGTACGTTTCGAACCATACCAAACAAGGATTGCTGTGTAAATGTTACCTGACCACGACCACCACATTTGGAACATGTTTCTGGGTTGCTACCTGGCTTTGCCCCAGATCCATGACAAGTGTTACACTCATCCTTTAATGCCAATTCTAGCTCTTTTTCACAACCAAATACAGCCTCTTCAAAGGTGATACGGATACCAGTACGTAGATTAGCCCCTTTCATTGGACCATTATTGGCTCTCTGACTTCTTCTTCCACCACCAAATAAATCACCGAAGATATCACCGAAGATATCACCCATGTCACCCATATTCGTAAAATCAAAACCACCGGCACCTCCGCCACCTTGTTCAAAGGCTGCGTGGCCAAACTGGTCATACTGTCTCTTCTTATCGGGATCACTCAAGATAGCATAGGCTTCAGAAGCTTCTTTAAACTTAGCTTCTGCGGTTTTATCTCCCGGGTTCATATCTGGATGATACTGCTTCGCCATCTTACGATATGCTTTCTTTATATCATCATCGGATGCACTCTTAGAGAGCCCAAGCACCTCGTAATAATCTCTTTTATTATCTGCCATAACTATCCTCCACACACGTAACTATAATTCACAAATAGCTGTCTTATGATTCAACCAAATCATAAGACAGCTGATAAATACTATTTTACACTTCTCTATAGTCACCGTCAACTACATCGTCGCCTGCATAAGTCTGATCTTGTGCTCCTGACATATCAGGACCAGCACCAGCAGAACCTTGAGTTTGCTCGTACATCTTAGCGAATAGTGTTTGAGCAGAATTCATTAATTTCTCTTTGGAAGCCTTGATGTCAGCAACTTCACCTTCTGACATTACTTCTGGATTAGCCTTAGCTATTAAGTCTTTCAAGTGATTTAAATCAGCTTCTACTGCAGATTTTTCATCAGCACTTACTTTATCACCTGCATCCTGAAGAGCCTTTTCTACTTGGAATACCATCGCATCAGCGTCGTTTCTTGTATCTACAGCATCTTTACGTTTCTTATCCTGAGCTTCATATTCTGCTGCTTCTTTCACTGCCTTCTCAATATCACTATCAGACATGTTAGAACCTGCTGTGATAGTAATATGCTGCTCCTTACCTGTTCCAAGATCCTTAGCAGATACATTTACGATACCATTTGCATCGATATCAAAGGTAACTTCGATCTGTGGAACACCTCTTCTTGCTGGTGGGATTCCATCAAGACGGAATTGTCCAAGGCTCTTGTTGTCTTTGGCAAACTGTCTTTCACCCTGTACTACGTTAATATCAACTGCAGTCTGATTATCAGCTGCTGTGGAGAAGATCTGGCTCTTCTTTGTTGGAATAGTTGTATTTCTTTCAATTAATCTTGTTGCAATACCACCCATAGTTTCAATAGATAAGGAAAGTGGTGTTACGTCAAGAAGTAAGATATCGCCTGCACCTGCATCACCTGCTAATTTACCACCCTGAACGGAAGCACCGATGGCAACACATTCATCTGGATTTAAGGTCTTGCTTGGTTCGTGTCCTGTTAACATCTTAACTTTATCCTGAACCGCTGGAATACGAGTAGAACCACCTACTAATAATACCTTACTTAATTCAGATGCGCTTAAACCAGCGTCTTTTAATGCATTCTGTACTGGAACTGCAGTTCTTTCAACTAAGTCATGAGTTAATTCGTCGAATTTCGCACGAGTTAAATTAAGATCAAAGTGTTTTGGACCTTCTGCTGTTGCTGTAATGAAAGGAAGGTTAATGTTCGTTGTAGTTGCGGAAGAAAGTTCTTTCTTCGCTTTTTCTGCAGCTTCTTTTAATCTCTGAAGTGCCATCTTATCAGTAGATAAGTCAACTCCTTCTGCTTTCTTAAACTCATCGATGAAGTATCTAGTGATTCTATCGTCAAAGTCATCACCACCAAGACGGTTATCACCTGAAGTAGCTAATACTTCGATGACGCCATCACCGATTTCAATGATGGAAACGTCGAAAGTACCACCACCTAAATCGTATACCATGATTTTTTGTTCATGCTCATTATCAAGACCATAAGCTAAAGCTGCAGCTGTTGGCTCGTTGATAATTCTCTTAACATCAAGACCTGCAATCTTACCTGCATCCTTGGTTGCCTGTCTTTGAGCATCATTAAAGTATGCTGGCACTGTGATAACAGCTTCTGTTACCTTCTCACCTAAATAGCTTTCAGCATCTGCTTTTAATTTCTGAAGAATAAAAGCAGAGATTTCCTGTGGAGAATACTTTTTATCATCAATTGCTATCTTAAAATCAGTTCCCATATGTCTCTTAATAGATGAGATTGTCTTGTCAGAGTTAGTAACTGCCTGACGTTTTGCAGGTTCACCTACAATTCTTTCACCTGTCTTTGTAAACGCTACAACAGATGGTGTTGTTCTAGCTCCTTCTGTATTTGCGATAACGACTGGCTTTCCACCTTCCATTACGGCAACACAGGAGTTTGTTGTTCCTAAGTCAATACCAATAATCTTACTCATAATCTATTCCTCCATTCATAATCAAGTATAAACTGTTTAGTACCTTCACAGTTATGGCACCTTATTGATGCCATTGGCATCATATGATGCCATATGACAAAATGAATAAATCCATTTTGACGCTGATCTACTCGAATCCACTACGTGATTCTCGAGTCTTATATTAATTTTATTTAGTATTAATAATTTATCTATATATTATTAATTAACTACTTTAACCATACTGTGACGAACTACGGTGTCACGATACATATATCCTTTTTGGAATTCTTCTGCGACAGTGTTCTCGCCAAGTTCTGGGTCTTGGGCATGCATCACTGCATTATGGAAGTTTGGATCAAATTCCTTACCTACACTTTCAATTACTTTCACACCAGCTGATTCGAGGGTTGTAAGTAACTGTTTATAAATCATTTCAATTCCCTGAACAAAGGCATTATCCTTATCCTCTGGGCTAGCTGCTACTAAGCCTCGTTCAAAATTGTCCACCACTGGAAGAATTTTTTCAATAATATCTTTTGCTCCAATTTCAAACATCTGAGTTTTTTCACGCTCTGAACGTTTTCTGAAGTTATCGAATTCTGCCATGTTACGCATTAAGCGATCTGTCAATTCCTCGATTTTTTCATCTTTCTTATCTTTCTTTTCTTTTTTCTTAAAGAAAGACTTCTTTTCTTTTACATCCTCATTATTCTCATCTACTGTTTCATCCTCTTCGGATTCCTCAGTTTCTTGGCTTTCATCCTGATCAATATCCTGACTCTCGGCTGTGTTTTTATCCACCATATCCTCTTCGATCATGTCTTCTAATTCTTCCTTCATGATTTCATCTAAATCTACGTCCGCCACGCCTTTGTCACCCTTCTTTCTCATTATCTTTTTATTTGTCTTTCTTGAAGATGCTGTCAAGTTGTGTCATTAAGTTTTGTAACGTACTCACAACCTTTTCATAATCCATACGCTTTGGTCCGATAATACCAACCTTCCCATACACACCTTCTTCAATCTGATAAGTCGCTGTGACAACTGCACAATCCTTCATCGATTCCACTGGTGTTTCGTCTCCAATGTAAACTTGAATACCGCGGTTTTCATTGTCCGCCACTTCATGATTCATTAGATTGGTCAACTGCTTTTTCTCTTCTAAGGTATAGAGAAGCTCACTTGCTTTCTCTGTATCATTC
>JAEYWQ010000264.1 GCA_023428885.1 Bacillota bacterium | reverse complement strand
ATCTTGAATAGAGGAATCAAGCCTTTCCTTCCTAACTTCTACGACTTTTTGATCTACGATCTCACATAAACATTCACAACTTTCTAATGCAATAATCTTTAGAGGAGCGATAGGAATCGTCTCGACTAATTTTCTGTTACTCATGGTGAGTCTCCCTTCCTTGATCGCATGCACCATTTAACAGTACACATATATTTCACTCTAGTATTCTATTACCATATTCGACATAAGTCAACATGTAACCTTAGTTCACATGATTTTAATCATATAATATTTGAGCTAGATATTGATATGCCTCTGGCCATCTTTGATTTGGAAGATAGGAAAATAAATAGGACTTATCAAGGGTAGTAAAATCAATCACCACATCGGCAGTCATTGTTTCAGGAGTTGTGATAGTTTTAGCTCCAAGATCAGTAATCATTGGATATACGATTTCTGGAGCATTGCTTAGCCTAACATTTTTTTGCGTGGATAGACCGGCATATTGATCTTGAATTGCTTCTATTTGATCCAGTAATTTACTACCATATTCTGTGTAGTTCTCCGAAGTATCTAAGATTTCAGTAAAGACAGAAAGGACAGAAAGATAATCAAAAAAGCTATCCACATGCATGGCAAGGACGGGGATATCATATACACGCAGAAGTTGAGCCACTTTCATTTCATTGGCATTATCAGCATTCAAAATGACGAGATCGGGATGATAAGCTAATAAAAACTCATAATCAATGACTTCCATATACTCTTGTGGTATTAGAGTTACCTCTTCTTGTTTGGTAATCCCTCTTGTTATGGTCTCTGAAACCGTTGCACTAATTGATCCACCAGCTAGGTTCCAGATTTCAGCGAGAGAAGAATCTAAAACTGCTGTCTTTTTTGGAAGCTTCTTGATCGTTGTCATAAAACCAGATGCATCCATAAACGTAGGATAATCGATAAGTCTGGTTGTTTTAACTGAGGAAGACATTACTGGTACAGAAGCACTAAGCTTTTGGGTCAAGGGATCTTTCATAATAAAATATTGAGGATTGAATTCATCTTTATATAGAAGCTTCATATAGCGATAGCTAAACCTGCTTCCCGGCCGAGCAAAGTAGCGTATGACTGGATTGGAACGTGGAGAAGAAGAACTAAGCTCACAGCTTGTCAGTTCGAAACTTGAGCATATAACTAAAAGGAACAATAGGATACGTTTCATAATATTACTACCTCTATCAAAGTGTTAAATAGTTATGTATATTTTGGATCAAAAAGATGAATTTTAAGCAAATGAATTGAAATTATTTTACTTAGATGGTAAACTTGGTTTATTATTAGCTGTTATTGTATGTAAGGTTTTAGGAAGGACTTATTATATATGGAAAGTAAAAGAGAACTCCGTCACATCATTAAAAGCGTACTGCCAGGTAGTATTGCTAGTGAGATGGAATTAGAAGCCGGAGATGAAGTTCTTCGCATCAATGGCAAGAAGATGAAAGATGTCATTGATTATCATTACTTGATTCATGATGAGTTTTTAACACTGATTGTGGTTAAGAAAGATGGTGAGGAATGGGAGCTTGAGATTGAGAAAGAATATGATGATGATCTTGGAATCGAGTTTGAGGATGGGTTAATGGATCAATACCTGACCTGTCGCAACAAGTGTGTCTTCTGCTTTATTGATCAGAATCCAAAAGGAATGAGAGATACTATTTATTTTAAGGATGATGATGCAAGATTATCCTTTTTGCAAGGAAATTATATTACATTAACCAATATGACAGAAGAGGAAGTAGAACGTATCTGCTTTTATAAGCTTTCTCCAATCAATATTTCCGTTCATACCACCAACAAAGAATTGCGCCAAAAGATGTTAAACAACCGATTTGCTGGGGAGAAGTTAGCTTATTTGGAGCGTTTCTACGAAGCTGGTATCGAGATGAATGGACAAGTTGTTTTATGTCCAGAATATAATGATGGTGCTGAGTTAGATCAGACAATTGAGGATTTATATAAGTATCTACCATATATGAAGAGTATGTCTATTGTACCAGTAGGCTTAAGCAAACATCGTAAAAATCTGACTCAGTTACGTAAATTTACAAAGGAAGAAGCACAGGCAGTCATCCATCAAGTAAATCAGTGGCAGAAAAAAATAAAAAAAGAGCGTGGTAGCAGATTTGTCTATCTGAGTGATGAGTGGTATCTAAATGCTGGTTATCCAATACCTGCAGAATCAGAGTATGAGCAATACCCGCAGATTGAAAATGGAGTGGGTATGATTCGTTCCCTTACGGATGAAGTGGAGGATTACCTAACCACATTAATCCCTGATAACAGAGAATTACACTATTCTTTGATTACTGGAACCCTAGCAGCAGATACGATACGAAGTTTAGTGGATAAGGTAAAGAAAAAATATCCAAACTTAAATTTAACCGTATATCCTATTGTGAATGAATTTTATGGGCATGATATTACTGTAGCTGGGCTTATTACAGGACAAGACATCATAGCTCAGTTAAGAGGTAAAGAGTTAGGTGATGCCCTCCTTATGCCAAATGTTATGTTGCGCTCCCAAGAAGAGGTATTATTGGATAACATTACAGTGAAAGATATTGAAAATGCTTTACAAACAAGAGTACGTATTGTAAAATCAGATGGTATGTCATTGGTAAATGCAATGATTGAATAAGGTAATGAATTTTGTGCTGACGACCAAATTAGCGGTTCGTTAGCAGTATGGAGGAATAGAATGAGTAAACCAATAGTTGCAATCGTCGGAAGACCGAACGTGGGTAAGTCGACCTTGTTTAACGCCTTAGCAGGAGACCGTATCTCGATCGTAAAAGATACACCTGGTGTTACGCGAGATCGAATTTATGCGGATGTTACCTGGCTAGATAAGCAATTCACTATGATAGATACTGGTGGTATTGAACCAGAAAGCAAGGATATGATGTTAACTTACATGCGTGAGCAAGCCGAAATTGCCATTCAAACAGCAGATGTTATTATGTTTGTAGTAGATGTGCGACAAGGCTTAGTGGATGCAGACTTTAAAGTTGCAGATATTCTTCGCCGTTCTGGAAAACCAGTCATCTTAACTGTAAATAAAGTGGACAGTTTTGAGAAATTCATGTCAGATACCTATGAATTTTATAATTTAGGAATTGGTGATCCAATTCCTGTTTCTGCAGCGTCCATGTTGGGATTTGGTGATTTATTAGATTTAGTAGTGGGACACTTTAGACCTGAAGATATGGAAGCGGTGGAAGATGAACGTCCAAGAGTTGCGATTGTAGGAAAGCCAAACGTAGGTAAATCATCCATCATCAATAAGTTATTAGGAGAAAATCGTGTGATCGTATCCGATATTGCTGGTACAACCAGAGATGCCATAGATACTACTGTTTCATGGCAGGATAAAGAGTATATCTTTATTGATACGGCTGGTCTTCGTAGAAAGAATAAGATCAAAGAAGAAATTGAGCGTTTTAGTATTATAAGAACAGTAAGTGCAGTAGAACGTGCGGATGTGGTTATTGTAGTTATTGATGCAAGTGAAGGTGTTACAGAACAGGATGCGAAAATTGCTGGTATAGCACATGATCGCGGCAAGGGTATTATCATTGCAGTAAATAAGTGGGATTCAATTGAGAAGGACGATAAGACAATTTACCGTCAAACAGAGAAGATCCGTGAAGTCTTATCCTTTATACCGTATGCTGAAATTATCTTTATCTCCGCACTTACTGGTCAGAGAATAACGAAGATGTTTGATATTATTGAAGTAGTAATTCAGAATCGTAATATGAGAATCTCAACTGGTGTTCTGAATGAAATCATGATGGAAGCTACAGCCTTACATCAGCCACCTTCTGATAAAGGAAAACGCCTTCGCCTATATTATATTACACAGGTTTCAATTAAGCCACCAACCTTTGTTATTTTCGTTAATGATAAGGAGTTGATGCATTATTCCTATACCAGGTATATTGAGAATAAGATCAGAGAAGCCTTTGGATTCTCTGGAACATCCTTAAAATTCTTCATTCGAGAACGTGGGGAAGAGAATTCATAGTTACGTATAGTCAAATTGACTATATGTAACTTATAAGATGATGTTCTCGCATTTTCATACATTCTGTAGAAGATAACTTCGTGATTAGTTGTATGAAGAATGAACAATGAAACAAGTATGGGAGGATTAGGATATGGACGAGGTTTTAAGAATCGTCATCTGTTTAGTGACCGGTTATGCATTTGGTTGCTTTTCCACTGGATACCTTATTAGTAAATTGTATCATGTAGATATTAGAAAGTATGGCAGTGGTAATGTTGGTACGACCAATGCACTCCGTACTCTTGGTTGGAAAGCAGGAGCTTTGACCTTCCTTGGAGATTTCTTAAAAGCTATAATTCCTATAATTTTATTTCGTAACCTTATATTTAATACGAGTGACTATGCACAATTACTTGCATTATATACAGGCTTGGGTGTTGTGCTTGGGCATAATTATCCATTCTGGCTTAATTTCAAAGGAGGAAAAGGGATTGCTGTGACCACTGGTGTAATGACTGCCTTTGATCCATTGTTAATTCCTTTCTTCAGTGTAATTTTTTTGATTGCAGTAGTGATTACAAAGTATGTGTCAGTAGGATCTTTATTGATTGCGATATTATTTCCAGTTTGGATTGGTATTCGCTATCAAGGACAAATACATATGCTAATTATTGCAATCTTATATGCCTTATCAGCATTTTACACTCATCGTGCTAATATAAAGCGATTGTTGAGTGGAACTGAGAATAAAATCGGCCAAAAGGCTAAAGTAAAGGAGAATTCGCATGAAAATTAGTGTACTTGGTGCAGGAACATGGGGAACAGCTTTGGCAATCTTACTATCTAATAATGGACAAGAGGTAATACTTTGGTCAGCTCTTGAAAAAGAAGTAAATGCGTTAAATGAAAATCGTAATCAGATCATTAATCTACCAGGAGCAAGTCTCCCAGAAAAGGTAACAGTAACTGGTGATTTAACATATGCTCTTAAGGAACCTGAATTAGTTGTATTTGCAGTAGCTTCTCCGTATGTGAGAGCAACAGCAAAACAGGCAGCTCCTTTCATAAAAGAAGGTACAATTATTGTTAATGTTGGTAAAGGTATCGAAGAAACAACGCTGATGACCTTAACTGACATCATTTCGGACGAAATTAAACATGCTGATGTAGCTGTTTTATCTGGGCCAAGCCATGCGGAAGAAGTGAGTCGTGGAATACCAACTACTTGCGTTGTAGGGGCTAGATCAAAGAAATCAGCATCCTTAATCCAAGATGCCTTTATGACAGAATATTTCCGTGTTTATACCAGTCCTGATATCATCGGTATTGAACTTGGTGGTTCTCTAAAGAACGTCATTGCCTTAGCTGCAGGTATTGCAGATGGTCTTGGTTTTGGTGATAATACCAAAGCTGCTTTGATGACACGTGGAATTGCAGAAATTGGTCGTCTTGGCATCAAGATGGGTGGAAAATTAGAGACCTTCTCAGGCCTATCTGGTGTCGGAGATTTGTTTGTTACTTGTACAAGCAAGCATAGCCGTAATCGTAATGCAGGTTTCTTAATCGGCCAAGGTTATACGATGCAAGAGGCAATGGATGAAGTAAAGCAGATCGTGGAAGGAGTACATTCGGCGAAAGCTGCTTTAGCCTTAGCTAAAAAATATGATGTTCAGATGCCAATTGTAGAACAGATTAACAAGGTGCTTTTTGAGAACAAATCTGCAAAATCAGCTGTAACTGATCTATTATTGCGTGATAAAACAATAGAACATGATTCTTTAGAATGGTAAATAAACAGGTAACAATCAAGTGAATGAAAACCTAAGATATATTGGAGGCACAAGTGTGAAAGATGTGATTATTATTGGTGTTGCTGGAGGTTCAGCTTCAGGTAAGACAACAGTTGCAGTACGATTAAAACAAGAATTCCAAGATGATATTGAACTTCTATGTCATGACAGCTATTATCTGGCTCATGATGATATGCCATTTGAGGAACGTGTAAATATCAACTACGATCATCCAACTGCTTTCGATACGGAACGAATGATCAATGATATTCGTTTACTAAAAGAAGGAACTGCGATTGACTGTCCTGTGTATTCC
>JAEYWQ010000143.1 GCA_023428885.1 Bacillota bacterium | reverse complement strand
ATGCTGCACTCGGTGCTTCAAATCGATTAGCATCAATGATTTGTTTACCAACCTTTTGCACTTCCACAACCCCAATCAAAGCTACCAAGGAAGTCGTTTTAATCATTCTTGTGGAAAGATTAATTGCCAGCGGTAATAATCTTCTCAAGGTCTGAGGAATGATGATATAGCGATATAGCTGTAAGTTGTTTAAGCCTAGTGCCATACCAGAATAGTACTGACTTTGAGGAATTGATATCAAAGCACCACGTACTAAATCCCCCATCTCTGCTGTTCCCCATAAGGTGAACACAATAATTGCAGAAGCTTCGCCAGATAGATTAATATGAAAATGTTTTGCTAATCCAAAGAATACTAAGAACAATAACACCAGCTGAGGCATGATTCTTATACATTCCAAGTAAATTTTTGTTATGAATCTTATCCCTCGGTTCTTCGAAGTCATAATCATACCAAGTAATATTCCCAGTATCATAGAAAATCCAATTGATATGAGTGAGATCCTGATGGTAATCCATAAGCCTTCCAGAAGTCTTATGAGATTATTTCCTTGTAAAAGAACTCGAATTCCCAAATCCTGCATATCTAAGTTTCCTTTCTATCAACGTTGAGGCGATTGAAATCGGTAGTAAAATAAGTAAATACGAAATTACTAGTAGAAACATCGCTTCGTCCGTGTTATAATAAAGCCCAATCAAATCCTTTGCAACATACATTAGGTCCGCCAGTGCTACGGCACTAAAAACGGAGGTTTCTTTTATTAAGAAAATAATGTTAGCACAGATTGCTGGTATAGAAACTGAGATTGCCTGTGGTAAAATGATATATCTCATTACCTGAACGTAATTTAACCCAATACTTAAGCCGGATTCAAATTGTATCTTATCTACAGATTCCAATCCACTTCGGAATGCTTCGCCCATGTAACTTCCACCTAAGAAAGCTAAACCGATGATGGCACATCCCTCTGAGCTAATTACGATTCCTAACTTGGGAAGTCCAAAGTAAAGTAGAAATAACTGAACAAGTAATGGTGTGTTTCTGGATAGTTCAATGTAAGCTGATATAATCGTCTTTAGTATAGGAATCCTATAATACATTACGATACTTACGATTAACCCGATCATTATGGATATGACGATTCCGATGCCACCTATACGTAAGGTTAAGCCTGCTGCTTTTGCAAACATCGGTGCATACTCCTGCATGAATGCCCAGTCCACTTTTATTCCCCCTCCTATTCTTTTGTAAGTAACCTATACATAATCTTGATTATTTAGTACTATTATACAAACATCATATTTCCTATCAAGATTGTATGATTAATAACTTTTAATCATATTATATCAATATGTTTTCTTTGTCAATAGGAAAATTAATTTTTTATTAATAAATATTGGATCATAAATTTTGATTTTATCTTCAATTGTTTTACTTGACAGCACTAGGCGCACTCAAAAAGAGGATGCTACGATTTCGTAGCATCCTCTTAGTATTTAATGACTAGGTTTACTAGTTGACTCTCCATGGATTAGTTCTCCCTGGAAAACTCGATGTTGGTGCTTTTTATTGTTTTTAATTACATCGAATAAAATCTCAATGGATTCTTTTGCGATCTCCTCTAAAGGTTGTCGTATGGTAGTAATGGATGGACTATAATACTTCGCGCAATCAATTCCATCAAAGCCTGCAATACTGATATCCTCTGGTATTTTCTTTCCACTTTCCAATATTGCTCTGCTTGCTCCAATTGCAAGCTCATCTGAAATAGCAAAGACTGCAGTAAAATTAATCTTCTTATCCAAAAAACGCTTCATTACAGTATAACCATTCTTCATAGAATACTGCGGTATCGATTCATCCATGGATAAGATAAGCTCTTTCTTCTCTTCTATCATATGATCCTTTAGGGCTTGTTTATAAGCTCTAAGTCGAAGCTTACCAATACTCTGATCTTTTTCACCAGTCGAAATTATTACAATGTCTTCGTGTCCAAGTTCGCAAAGATAACTTATCATCTTATAGCTTTCTGAATAGTCATCAACAGTTACTGAGGAATAAATTTCTTTATTCACCTTGCCAACCACATCAATCGTACTTAGTACGAATGGTACAGGAAGCTGGCGCAATTCTTCTTCTGTGTGAGAAAAATATCCCCCAAGAAATACAATACCTCTTAATCTTTTTTCTTTGATTAATTGCATCGCAACTTCTACTTCATTCTCAGAGTCATCTACATGATGAAGTACTAATGAATACTTTTTTCGGTTAATTTCACTTTCCATTACTTTAATAATACCACTAAAAAATGGATTCGTGATTCCTTTGATAAGCACTGCTATTGCCTTTGAATCTACCCGCTTAAGATTTCTTGCACTATTATTGGGAATATAATTATGCTCCTTGATTGTTGTAAGAATTCTATCTTTGGTTTCAGGGTTGATATCCGGATGATTATTAATCGCCCTAGATACCGTACTAACCCCTACATTACACATCTTAGCAATATCCTTGATTGTTATAGCTTCCATTCTTACGTCCTTTCCCTTACCCGATTATCCTTTGACTGCCCCTGCAGATACTCCTTTTATTATATACTTCTGGCAGCATAAATAAAAGATAATAATTGGTAAAATTGCAAGAACAAGCATTGCCATCATTGCTC
>JAEYWQ010000120.1 GCA_023428885.1 Bacillota bacterium | reverse complement strand
GTGTCAGTGTGCCTTCTGCTATCAGCTCGCGGGCAATGCCATCCCAATAAGCTTGTTCTTGCGGATCAATGCGGCTTTCCCGACGTACGGCCTGCTCTGCGGGTATGGTGGGCTGTTGGGGTGTGGTTATCCGGGGTAGGAAGGCGAAAAAAAACACGACCGCGCAGACGGCAGCAAGGGCTAAAAGAAGCGCGGCTTTCCAGCCAACGAGGTTGCGGAGTTTGGCCAGCCTGGCTTGGAATAGTGTCCCGTGCTGGCTTGATAATGTCGTCTCTTCCATGCCACCACGCTACCCTCAATCCCTGGGTAAGACAAGAAAGGGCGACAAGTGGGCAGGTTTAGGCCCACCCCCATAGTTGATAAATAACGGTCTGTTATTGTGATAAAAAGTGGATTTAGTCCCAAGGGATGACAAGGAAAAAGGCCGCCCAAAAAAGAGCGGCCAGAACTTAGTAGGGACAAGCCCCTACTTGTTGGAGATTAAAATGGGAAGAAAAAGGCTTTTTTTCCGTAATTCTTCGCATAAATGATTTTACCGCTTCGCCAGTGCTTGAACCAAGCAACAAAGCGACCACGACGACCATTGGAAACACCGATCCAAGATTGACAAGACATATTAGTCTCCTCGGATTGGCTGCCAACGATTGACATTTTCATGTTAGCGAGAGTAGACTCCCGTTGCACCTGACAAGAAATTGTCAAAAGGGCCGCTGACAGCACGTTTTGTTGGCGGCCTCAATTTTTTGATTTGTACCCCCGAGCTTTCACGCGGTTATCCCGTTGCTGTAAGAGATAACACCAGTTTTCTACAAAACTGCGATTCACATTGAAGCGAGTCACCATGTCTGAGGTAGAGTACCTATCAGCCATGCACTGTCTAAATGCTTTTTCCGGCATCAGAAGTTGACGCGCGAACTCCCACGCTTGCCACTCAGGGTTTTCATAAGTTTTTAGATCAGCAGCTCTGCGAAAGAGAGAACCCGCACCAGTCATAGAAGCGAAACGAGCATAGGTTACATGATGAACACAATGCCCGGCTTCATGGGCCATTGTCGCTCGACAACGCCGCTGGTCAACAGGTCGGACAGAATTATACAACACGCTGCTTACAAAGCTTGTTTTTCTAGCCGCTTCCGTTACCCCTAAAACATCAGCGCCGTAGCAGCTTAGGTCGTCAGAGCCTGTAATCATTCCCATCTTATTGGGGATAATTACGGTATAAAAGCGCTCAATATCTGTCGGAATATCAGCTAGCGCGGACGGCTGATACGCCATAAGGATTTGTTCAACACCTCGTTTGATGTCAGAGCAGTACAGAGGCGGAACTTTAATCAGTTTATCCACATTTTTTATCCTTGTTGCCGTTCACCATTTCCACAGCTATGCGTAAAGCATCCAGAACCGTCGCATCATCTTTGTCTTCGACCATTCTGTAAAAACTTAACGCAAGCTCTGGATCCCCAGCCAGAACATTCCCAATTGTGTCGTCTGTCTTTGCCTTGCGTGTGATCTGGGCGGAGACGATGAGTTCATCTCGGTTTAGGCCCAACAGTTTTGCAAATTTACTCAAAATACTTTCGTCCTTGGGCGGGAGACGGCGACCATTCTCTATCTCTGAAACGTTCCCAGGACTTATGCCGACAAATTGGGCAACTTCTCGGAACGTTAGCCCCTTGGCCAATCTGGCCTTACGGAGCATTTCCGCGCAGTTTTGCAGTGCGGCCATGCTTGCCCTCCTAAAATTACGGAGAAGTAATTCCTCCGTGTTGAAAACAGCAGAACACAATAAAAACCATAAGTCAAGCCAGTGTTCCAAATAAATGAGAACAAACAATGTGTAGCGTTTCTGTTCTATGTGATGAAAATTTTTGGCCGGGTTTCCCCGGCCCTCAGTCTGTTTACTTCCCCGGCCTCGGCATCAACACCGAGAGCGGCGTACCGTCTCCGCGCTGCCACTGGTCATAGCCGCGCACACCGGACCGGGCCACCCGCGAAAGTGGTACACGCGTCCAGAAGCTGATGGCATCCGCCAGAGCCCAGGCCCATTTTTCTTCATCATCTCCAGCGGCACGAATCCGCTTGGAAAGGGTGACAGGCACGTCAAACACCGTTTGCGCTCCAAGCCACATTTCCCCTTCAATGAGCCCGCCGACGATGTTACCTATAAAAGGCACCCGCATAAGCGCCGTATCCATGTAGGCTTTACCCATTGTTTTTGCCCATCCTTCGGAATCGTCTTCACCTCTGGCCAGAGCCAGCAGAATACCCATAGCTATACCAGGCAGGGCGAAATCATACATTTCATATCGGGCATATTTGCCCCATGCCTCCGCCTTTCCGTGCCCGTCCTGCCGCGCCTTATGCAGCGCCTGCTTCAGGGCCAGAGCGTTGTATTCACGGCGCTGGGCAAACAGCACCACTGCAGATGAAAACATGTTCACCAGCCGCACCATGCCCTTATTGCGCAAGTAATCGCTACGGCTGGAAGGGTTGAAGTCGGGATTCACTGCTTTGACGGCAATGTCTGCCGCCAAGACAGCTCCTGCGTGGTACTGACTGGAAGGATCAATGCCAGGGTTGCCAGCCTTGCTGTTCATGAGCCTTCCCACTTCACGATTGTAGGCCGCCAGCCATATGGCGCAGCTTGTGGCCATATCAACTGTGACCAGAGGCAGCATGCCGGCATCCACTACATCTTCCCAAGTCAGTTCCTTGCCTAGCACGTTCATGGCCTTTTGACGTGTCTTTTCGTCAATGCTTTTGAAGGCCTTGCGCAAGTCCTGGTCTATATTGCCAGCACGACTTTTCATATATGGCGATACTTCCCACACCTGTTTCACCAAAGCGTAACGGCCCTTGGCCAGCGCTGCCACGCCGCGCATGGTTTCCACGGCTCCAAGATCATTCATGGCAGGGAACAGGGCTGTGGCCTGCAGAAGGGCTGTTTTCAAGTTCCAGCCCAAGCCCCACGGGATAAGTTTTTTGCGCGACCATTCGGCAAAAACACTGATTGAATCCGTGGGTGGCTTTTCTTCCAGTACCAGATTTTTCAGATTGGGGCGTATGGCGTCATAGCGGTTCTTGCCGAAGGCAGACATGAAAGCCTGGCGCCACTGCGACGACTGCATCACCCTGTCGGCAAAGCGTACTGTTTCCGCCAGTTCGATAAAACGGGTTATGTCATTGAGGTGGCTCATGATGACGCCAGTTTGCAGCATGATAGGAGTACCCGCGCCGCCATCGGCCCTGGCCTTGGTGAAACTGCGCTTGGCTGCAGGTGTGGCGAACATGGCATCACTGCGGGCCAGTGC
>JAEYWQ010000078.1 GCA_023428885.1 Bacillota bacterium | reverse complement strand
GAATTGGTTACTATATTCTAAGTGCTTGGACCAAGATGAATTATGTGGAAATGTTTAGTGGAATTCTAGCCATTGGTTTTATGGGGATACTATTATTTCAACTATTGGATGGGATTGAATATCTTTGTGCACCCTGGTTCAAAAAAGATAGGGCAGAGTTGCCTTAATATGATACTAAAAAGGTATCTTGTCAGAAACTATGTTTCTGACAAGATACCTTTTTAGTTACTTCACGCGAACTGTTTACTTTATGAAAGAAAAGTTAGTGAGTTCTTCATAGCTATAGCTTCTACTAATCATTCCTTTATTTTGTGTCCATTCGATGATATCATCAAACTGTTCTTGATCAATGGAAGCTGCATACTGGAAGCTTCCGTTTTGACTGCTTAGGTAATCACTAATTGCTGCAGGAAATTGATATTGAACTAATAGATCACTATACTCGGAGGCCTGAGTTTCATTCATGTAATCTATTGCCTTATTATAAGCAGCATAAAAAGCCTTGATTGCATCAGGATAGGATGTAATCATATCATCGGTGAACATTAGGGTTCCACCCTTAATTCCAGCCTCTTTTGAGCTTCCTAACAGGTGAGCCCCCTGAGCTACTAGCATTCCAGCCTGTGGCTCAGTAAATACAACACCATCAATCTGGTCGGATAGAAGTGCTTCTGATCTTCCGGAAAAGGAAGGAATCTCAACAATCTCATATGTAAATCCAGATGTCTGTGCAAACTTATCCATAATATACTCTAGAATAAAATTTGGAACAAGAGATATCTTTTTTCCACTTAATTGGGATATCTCAGTTACTCCAGAGTTCGGTGAGGAAAGAATCTTAAAATCTTCACTGATGTCCGAAGTGATTTTCATAGGAATACCTTTATCCACGAAAGCAGCTGTAGTCATGATATCACCAATGGTAGCATCTAATTCCAAGGATTGAACAGCAGCATTTCGATCATTAGGAGAAGAAAAGGCTTGGAGTGTTACTTTTACGCCCTCTTCTTCAAAGAAGCCTTTTTCTTTGGCTAAAATTAAAGGAATGGAGGATTCTGCTGGGAGGATCCCAACATTAATTTCTACAATTTCATTTGTTTTGTCTTTTGTCTTGTCTTGTGTTTTTAAGCAAGAAGTCATGATAAGCATACTAGATAATAATATCATAAGTGTTAATATTTTTTTCATTGTCAGTTTTTTCTCCTCTTGTTTTTACTTAACTTGATTTAATTCTAGGATCTTTAGGAAGTCCTGTCTTTCCATAAAGTATGGAATAACCGTACGATTTAGGAAAAGAGGGTCAGTGATCCTAGTGTTTGGGCCTGGATGCGTTGTGAAAGCCAAATGAAATCCCTTTTCCCTTAAAAGAGCAGCATTTCGCTCAACATATAAGCCGAAGGGATAAGCAAAGGTATCTTTTGCATCGATGATAGGATTGGAATTGCATGAGTCCAAATCTTTTGAAAACTCTAAATCGCTGGCTACCATTATCTGACTACTGCTAGGACTAGTCCTTGTATGAAACTCTTCGGTGTGATTTGCATACTCAAAGACGTCTTTCATCTCATATAAATCGTTTAAAGTTAGACATACAGATTTTTCAGGTTGAAACTGTGATTTTTGCTTGTTTAACCATCCAGTAACTACAAAGGCGACTCCATGAAACTTAAATTTCTTTAACATAGGATAAGCGTACTTGGCAATCGACTGATAACAGTCATCAAAGGTCAATAATATGGACTTCCCAGGTAAAGGCCTATGATTGTAATAGTAATCCCGAATTTCGGCGAGTGTAAGAGTATGATAGTGATTCTCGTATAAATACTCCATTTGCATCGTAAAATTCTCTAAGGTTACAAAAAGCGGGGGAGGTAGCTTATCTTCGTAATTTTGTTTTACATCAATGGGATGTATTTGATCGGGATGAAACATAGAGCTTTCCCGGATTTCATGGTACACCAAGGTTACAAATGACATAAAATTTTCTCCAATCTGGTTTTCATTTCCTAAAACTAAAACCAGTTATAAAGTATACCACAGAAAGATTTAAAATAAAACCATTTAAAAGTCTTCTTATTACTTTTTACAATCCTTATCTATTTTTTTACATTCTTGTCTATAAGTTAATGTTGTTAATAATTGGAAATTAGTATATCATTCTATTAGTATCTATTTTGAAAAGTCTTTATCAAGGGGGTGTTATCGATTCTATAGTATTGTGATCTTAAGATATTGTATTTTCCATGATTATACATTGGGATAAACATCAATTTATTGTTATGTAAGGAACCTTATAATATGTAAAAATGTATAAGGAGGAAATTTATGAATGCAATGGCAAAGCGATATTTAGCACTGATGCTAAGTATCATCATGGTGTTTTCTTTTAACCCAATCAATACTTATGCAGCTGAGTCTACCGGTACTTATGTACAAATCAATTCAGCAGATGAACTAACTTCAGGAAAGTACATCATGATAGTAAATAGCGGTTATGCATTAGGATGCCTGGATGTCAACTGGCTTTTAGCCACAGCCCTAACTCCTAGTGAAGGTATGGTAGTGAATCCGGACCAAACTCTGGTATGGGATTTGGCTGTCTCAGAATCTGGTGTTATCTTAAAAGATGCGAATGGTCTAGTGATCAAACCAGTAGGTGGTAACAATAACGGAATTATGCAAGGAGATTATACTTGGTCTCTTGTATCAGATAGTGGAACTTTTTCCTTTAAAGGAATAGGCGATGATACCGTGACTTTGGCTAGTAATAAAAGTTCGGGGAATAGATTTAGAGCCTATAAAACTTCTACCGTAGTCGATTATTCCTATCCTGCTAATTTTACTCTGTACAAGCTAGACGAGGAAGTGCCGCCGGTGAAGACGAAAGCAGATACACCAACTGCTAATGTTCCATCTGGAAATGTGGTTTCAGGTAGTGCTATTTAACTAACTTGTGCAACCAAAGAAGCTAAAATTCGATATAGTACAACATCACCATCCGCAATTTGGGTAGATTACATACAACCGATTGTTATAAGCACAGAAACAATTATTTATGCACAAGCCACAGCAGAAGGTTTTGAGGATAGCGATATTACCCAGTTCCATTACATACCTGTGGAGCCATCCACAGAACCTGATTTATATGATCCTATTCTTGTCTTACCGGATGGTGCTAATACAGTGTTAGAGGCTAGCCAATTAGCTGCTGGTAAGGTAGTCACTGTGGTGGGACAGCTGGTTTATCGCTATGGTAATTATGATGCGGCGACTACAGCAATACTCGAAGATGTCATAGATGGAAAGATTTATGCACTACAGGTTTATAATGCACTATCAGAGTTTCAGATTGGTGATGTGGTGAAATTAACTGGAACAACTTCTGTTTATGGTGGTGTTCCACAATTACAAACCCTTACAGCAAAAGAAGTGGTAACGAATGCTGCAGATACACAGGTAATCAAAGCTCAGGAATTTTCATCGATTAGTGAATTGAAGACAGCAAAAGATACTCTGCTTTCAGAATGGGTTATGATTAAAGATGTAATCCTTGGTAGCTATAATAATAATGGTAGCACAGATGTAAAGGATGCCAGCGGGAATAGTATACCAATCTACCGTGCAGCAAGCTATCCAAGTGGTGTAGTAGCTGGAGATCAGGTTGATTTATTTGCCTGTGTATCCAAATTCAATACAACAGATCAGTTACGGGTTGGATTATCATCTGACTATGTTGTAAAGAATGATACCAAAGCTCCGGTAATCACTATGCCAACCTTTGAGAATGCTCAAGTGGGGAAAGATTATAAGGTTTCTATTACGATCACAGATAACGTAACAGTGACAGAAGCAGAGATTTCTTACACAGTGAATCATACAACTAACAAGATTTCTATGGTAAAGAATACAGATATTAGTAGCTTATGGGAAGCAAGCTTACCAGGAAGTACATTTACATTAGATGCTACAAGCATAAGTCTAGTGATCACCGCCAAAGATGGCGCAGGAAATGTAGCTAGCAGTGAGGAAGTAAACATTTATCTTGTAGATGAACCGATGATTTTGAATGTTACACCTGCCTATGGCGCATATACCGGAGAGGAAAAAAGACCAGTGATCGCTGTAACTGCAATGAATCTAGGAACAAGACCTACAGCTACACTCACACTAAAGGACAAAGAAAGTATTGTGCTTGATGCAGATTCTATGAGCTTAGAAGAGGGAGTCTTTATCTATAAACCTTTAGAAGATTTACCAGATCAGCAATATACAGCGATTGTAACGTTAACAAGGGAAGACGGTAAATCGGTAAGTTATGAATGGTTATTTACAGTAGGGACACCGGAATATAGTCTGTATTTTGGTCAATTACATAGTCATACGACCTATTCTGATGGTTCCGGTTCCTTAGATAGCGCCCTTTCTTATATCAATAACTTGAACGAAAGTGATCATATTGACTTCGTTGCATTTACGGATCATTCAAATTACTTTGATACTAAGACTGAGGTAAATCCAGAGGCAGCCCTTTATAATAAGAGCTTAATGACTAGCCAAAGTCTACGATTGTGGGATGAATATAAGAATAAGATTGCCAACTTCAACGCTTCGGCTGAAAATAAAGGTGTGATTGCTCTAGCCGGGTTCGAGATGACTTGGTCCGGTGGTCCAGGACATATGAATACCTGGAATACCCAAGGTATTGTCAGCCGTAATAACGCAAGCTTAAACAGCAAAACAAGTGATGCCGGTTTGAAAGCATATTATGACTTATTAAGCCAGCCGGAAGGTAAGGATAGCATCAGCCAGTTTAATCACCCAGGGACTACCTTTGGCACCTTTAGTGATTTTGCTTATTGGAATCCTGAGATTG
>JAEYWQ010000343.1 GCA_023428885.1 Bacillota bacterium | reverse complement strand
GATCAAAGGCATCTCTATTGTTTCAAATAAGGCTAGCATGGATGACTTTGTTAACTTACTTAGAAGTAATGGATAAGCTAGAAAGCTAACAGCAGCCTCAATTCCAACAGCCATCAGAAAGTTTGCTTCATCAAACACCTTCAACTCGGAATAGGAATGCTTGCTCATAACAGCCGTTTGATCAGGTACAGACAACTTAAGATAATTGCTTGCTATATAATCATATTCATAGGTATTCACATCTGGTTCTAGCAAATAGGCTGCAATCGCAGTATCAAACACATCACTATCTGGATCAAATGGCAGGAAGGTAAGCTGTTGTTTTAGATTCAAAGATACAAATGTGATATCTGCTTCCACTAAGCGTATTAATTGTCTTTGCAGATACTTCGGACTAATCTCATCCACAAGGAAGCATACTGATTTCTGATCAGAGATCACCAAGGATAGAGCAAATAAGCAGTCCCCTTCAATGATTGTCTTTAAAGATACCACCGATTGCTCTTCGGCATTGGCAACAATCTCATCAAAAATATCATCCGCTTTGCTTACACTTGTAATCATACACTGCGATGCCATAATTCGATCAAAGCATACCTGATAATCAGTCTTCGTTTCCAAAAAAGCTTCTTCTGTATGATTTTGACTCGTAAGTGCTACTTCTTCATTATTAGGACTCACTCCAAACAAATTTTGAGCAATCTCTAAATCATTCATACTTTCAAAGCCCTGATTTTCTTCACTAGCTTGTCCAGAAAGAAAAGAAGCCACTTTGATAGTTTTAAACTCTAATTCATCACATACCTGCTGAGCCTTATCTGTCTGAATATGAATTCTTAGATCTTCTAGGCTAACATCCAGATCAATATCCTTCTTAATCGTTGCCAACTGTTTACTTAACATGGCAGCTTTCTCACCAACTAGTTCTGTATCACTAGTCTTAAGTAAGGCATTGATTGGTGTTCTTTTTATTCCAAGAGTTTTCCAGTACTCGCTGATTTTCTTCTTACCTTCTTCATCTAGATCACGAATGTTATCATACAAGTGCTCTACTGTCTTATATTCCTTAATCAAGGCAATCGCAGATGCTTCTCCCACACCTGGAACCCCCTTAATATTATCAGAACTATCCCCTTGAATCCCCTTTAAAGAAGGAATAGAATCAGGGTCCACACCAAACTCTTGTACCATTAATTCTGGATTGAATAGGAAGGTACGATCCGGCGCATTCATTTGCTTTTGATTTAAACCATACTTCTCGTAGAGTTCTTCTGTCTTCTTAGCAGTGCTATGAAGTAGCCAAAGATTTGTTTGATCTGTGATCAACTGAAGATAATCGTTATCTTTCGTTAAGATACGAACTGGAACCTCCTGTTCAAACTTCTGACTAAGGGAACCACTAAAATCGTCTGCTTCATAACGTGGGTCCATAAACTGCTTTACACCCATCTTATCTAGTACCTCTTGGCAAAGAGAAAACTGCATGGATAAGGGTTCTAGTGTCTCCCCACGATTCCCCTTATACTCTGGATATATCTCCCTACGAAAGGTATCTCTTGATACGTCCCAAGCGACTGCAAGATAAGTTGGTTTTTGATCCTTTATGATCTTTAACAGAACGCGGATAAATCCATATACCGCATTCGTATAGACTCCCGAACTTGTATGCATAATCTTCGAGAAGTACCTTGCTTTCTCCTCCGTTGTCTTGGCAAACATAATCTCCCTAGGTAGATTTCCAAAAAACTGTGTGGATAATAAACTAGATCCATCAATTATTAATAAATACTCTTTATTCTCGCTCATATTGACCTTCACTTTCTTCCGATTTTAATTTTATTGGCAACGGTAGCCCTCGTCCAAAGCCGTCCTTCTTTAATTGCTCATAAATTCTAATCCTAATTTCAAGTCGTTTCGCCGTATAACGTCTGGCATCTTCATCATATAATTGCACCATATTCTGAACCGGACTAAGATAATCAGGTACACCTCGATAACCTAACACAAAAGAAGGTTTTTGAGGCTTCACTGGTATATGAATTACTTGTGTTACTGTAATACTAGATACAATGACAAAACTCAATGCTATCATCATAAGATAGAATTTCTTTCGAATCCGTGAGGCCTTCGTTTTTCGTATCTTATCTGCGCTCATCTTGAGTTTATGATCTAACTCTTGCTTGAAATTATCCGACAGCTCCTTATCCTCATCCAATAATTTCATCGCAGTCAACAATGCATAATATACCTCTAATTCTTCTCTACATTCCGCACACTGATTCACATGAGAAAGAAAATCTTCCAATGTCGCCATGTCAAGCTGGTTATTAATAAATGCAGTAATATGTGATTGTGCTTCCATACATGTCATGACAAACTCTCCTTTTCTAAGCTTTCATTTTGCAACCATAAGCAAACCTAGCAAACCACCTATCGGTACGAAAAAGCTTAACTATAACTAATTTTACACTGTATTCCATTAAAATGCAATAAAGCCATAATAACTAATAGAGTTATCAAAAAACCTCTACTAATATTATGACTTTGCTTTTTCTTATTCACCACTTCGAAAGGTATTATATGCATTAACGATATCTATGATTCCAAATCCCCATTCACGATTTGGATATATCAAATTAGGATCACGCCGTGCTCCTCTGATTAAGAGATTCCGTATCTCTACTGTACTGATTAACTCATATCTTCCTTGAATAATTCCCCATTCCAATAGCATAGCACAAATACCAGCTGTATGAGCTGCAGCCACACTGGTTCCAGAAAACGTTCGATAGCCACTAGGAAGTGCTGGCCCAATTAAATTAACGCCGGGTGCCGCAAGTGTGGGAGCAATATTATTCGTCCTCATAAATCCACGACTTGCATTGATATACAGTACCCCTGTATCACCATCATAAGCTGTAGTAACAATTGGAAGAAAGGTGTTCCCTGGCGAAGTCAAGGTATAGTTTGGGTCCGATCTGATAAAAAAGGTATCCTTACTTAGAAACTGCTCAATTGGAAGCCAACAATGGAAGCTAAAGGTAATATTTGCACTGGAATAAACTCTAAAATTCCATAATCCTTGGGTCGGATTCGTAAACCGTAATAAAATCAATTGATCTCCTGATTGAGATTCTACTAATTGATAATCCACATCTATTAGTGTTCTTTCAAAGATAAATTTAATGACTCTCGATTCGGTTCTTCTTGGAGGTATTCTAGGGATATACTCCCCAGACGGTGAGGTGATGTCTATGGAGAAATTGGCTGGTGTTACCCCCCAGATTTCCATGGTAAACCCACTCACATTCGCTCCAACCTGGAGCTCTACTAAGTCCTCACCCCTTTCAACCGTTCCCATATAGTGGTGTCCTGTATTTCCTTCATTTCCTCCAGCAATCGAGATACAGATTCCATCTCTGGTGGCTAAGGCTTGAATATAACGACTTAAGGATCCTCGTTCATCATGAGCTCCTTGTGATGTCCCAAGCCCCACAAAAATTGAAATCGGTCGATTGGCTCTCTCTGCCACTCCAACCAGATAACCTAACGCCAAAATTAAATCATTTTTTTGATAAACAATAGGACCATCTGGAATCCTCCAAAACTCCCGCAAGAATTTCTTAGCAGGTTTCATCTTAACCACAACGATCTCGGCATCAGGAACTACCCCTGAGAATTCCTCCGCTTGATTTCTATTCCCAACAGCTATTCCAGCCAAAAAGGTTCCATGTCCATCTTCATCCGTGCTAGGCACTATAGATAAGGGATCATCACTGGCAAGAGCTTGATTAATCTGCTCTTGTGTATACTCAATTCCAAAGGGTAAATAATCAGGAATTGCCTCTTCCGTGTTTCTTGTCATATCCCATATTGAGTACACTTTCGAGCTACCATCCTCTCTAATAAATGCCTCATGACGATAATCAATTCCCGTATCCATATATCCAATTAATACCCCTTGCCCCCTTAGATTAAGAGAGGGAATATTCTGTATTCTTGTAACTCCAGAAACATCTAAACTCCGAATATCCATAAGTCCATAGGTATTAGGAATCACACTATACCCATAGGCTTGAATAAAATTTTTTGGAACACTCTCGTTTGGTATGAACACATTAAAAGCATCACTACTAATAGGAAACGCACAAGCATTAGGGATTGCAGTTAGGGTGGATAATGCAGGCCCTGATTCAACGATAAAATCAGCATACTCCTCGCTCAGCGCAGCTTCTTTACATTCTGCCATTTCACAAACTACTCTCCATATTTCTCATGGTTTTTACTATTATATGATGCGGATTGGTCTAAGATTCTTGTTTCTATACACTCCTGAGCGTAGTCTGGGCTAGGATACAGATAGTTTAAGTAATCTCTATTTGAGTTGTTTCATAATCTTTCATAAAAAAGCAAAAAAAATATGACTTTTACTAATTTTTTTATATTTTTTCGTGTTCTAAAATTTCAAATTGGTACTTGCCAAATAGAAAGATGTATGTTAGAATAATCTTCGCTAACGACGCGCGGATGTGGCGGAATGGCAGACGCAGCAGACTCAAAATCTGCCGGGCAAACACTCGTGTGGGTTCGAGTCCCACCATCCGCATTATTTGGAAAGTCCTCAAAGCCTTTAAATTCAAGGCTTTGGGGATTTTTTATTGATTACTTTTTTGATCACACTATTTTCACTCTTATAAATTGCCAAATTACTTCTTAATTATTACACTAATACGCTTCTCTAGGGAGAATAAGCATTTTAGGATATATAACTACTGCAAGCTCTGGCAAAACATCATGTATATCTTTATCTTCTATATTTTTAGCAATTAGTGCACATTCACCTTTTATATTTATTTGAAGTTCATAAGGTATAAACTTTGAAATTAAAATATCGATTTCTGTCGTATTAAAATATTTTGAAACTGCTTCTTCAATTTTTTTTTGATTTTCTACTATGTTCTTTAAGTACTTTTTATATATCTTCTTTTGAAGTTTGCTTATGTCACTGTTTTCTTGATTATGATCTATACTTACATTTAGCACATATTTTTTTCTCCACAATTCAATTAGTATGTTAACTCCACCCAGCCAATCTACTTCCCAACGTCTTACTTTACATTTCTTTTTGAACATATTTTTACCTCTCCATAAAGTTCTTTTCTAATATCCTACTAGATAAGTAGATGTTTTATAAACTTCTCATCAATTGTATCATTACCCTATATTTCTTCTCCAAATATCAATGTTTCCCTAGTCCCCTCCGTGAAATTCTCTGGCCTTGGAGTCCCACAAGCTGGACAAGACTTATTTTCTTTTGGAATAATTCGCTGGCATTTACATTTCCAAAACCTTGGTAGATCATTATTTTCAATGTCTTCAGGAATTTCGCAATCCATCTCAACTCTAGATTCCTTGTTATTAGATTGACTCTTTAGGCTACCTTGTAACTTATACTCAATGCGTTCCACTCTCTCAATAAGCACTCCAAAAGCATAGAATAAAGTTGTGATAAAAAAACCGCCAAAAAACATATAAATTGAAGTAGTCATATTGGATTTTGCGATCAAAGCCTTATATGCATCCATGAACAAGGAAAGCAATTCACTCTCATCTCCTTGGTAAGCATAACTAATATACTCTCTGTACTTATAATATGTAACGCTCGAATACAAATACCAGATAATTGAAATCAAACAGCACACTACCAAAAATATAATTGATCCTTTTCTCAACTTATTACCAAACTCCCCCATCAATTGATCCCCCTTATATAATTTATATAATAGGCGTTTGTGAAACGCCAGAACCCGCATAAATGCGGGATATTTTTTATAAGAAAACAAAACAACCCCTCAC
>JAEYWQ010000412.1 GCA_023428885.1 Bacillota bacterium | reverse complement strand
GTTTATTGCTACCCAAGCACATCCAGAATTTAAATCCCGCCCAAACCGTCCACACCCACTATTCTTAGGATTTGTTGGTGCAGCACTAGAACAGTTGGGAAAATAGAATATTGCCTGTAAACTATTGCGAATCATCCACATGGTAATATTATACATTGCGAATTTGCTTACAATCAATGTTTTTGTCTAACTGAGCTTAGAATAAAAGGCTATCGTTTAACGATTGGAATATCGTAAAGCGATAGCCTTCTTTTTTGATATGAAGTGCCTGAGACCTGTTCTCCTTGCCTGCCCAGATGGGCAGGTTAAGTGAACAGAGATATTGTAGCAACATCCCTGTCCTTTTGTATGTGCTCATTGAACGAAGAATAATTTTCATTTATCAAAGCCCAGACAGCGTAGTCAGTGTAGACCTTGGTATCATTTGTATCCATTACCTATGTAGCGGAATTAGAAATACTTAGGGTTATTCTCTCTATCAGGGGAAATTCGACACGGATGTCGAACTTAGGGCGAGCGGCATGGATGCCGATCAAGCCCGCCCCGTTCACCTTCAACACCTACCCAAATAACCCTTAGAATTTCTTATTCCGCGTCATCGGAAATGGTACAAAGATACCATGGCCTACACTGACTTCGCTGTCGTCCCTTCGCCAACGAAAGTCCTTTTGCCAACGAAAGTCCCTTTGGCACATTCCTTTGGCACATTAGTCCTCTTCTAATGCCAATCGTAAAGCCACAATGATAGTTCCTAAAAAGATAAAGAAATCGGAGATATTAAAAACCACCTTTTGAAAAAAGGAAAAGCTAAAATAGTCCACTACATATCCGCGTTTTACACGGTCATAGACATTACTAGAAGCTCCACCTAACATAAAAGTAGCTCCAATCTTTAAGAGCTTTTTGCCCTTTTGAGGTAGTAGTATCAGTAAAAACATTGCTAAAATTCCAAGTAAGATTCCAGACGCTATTAAAAGAAGCTCTCGATTTTTCTCCATAAGATTTAAGAAAGCACCCTGGTTATGGTACTTGGTTACGATAATCTTATCTTTACAAATCTTTTCTGACTTTCCTAATGATTTATGCTTTTCAATATAATTCTTAAGTAGTAAATCTCCAGTAAATATAGCTATTACTATAATGAAATAAATCATATCTACTCCTGTCTGCATGTTTTATATGCTGTCATGCCCAACACAAATCCACGATTTCAGATAAGTTACATTAGCAGCTAATTTGTGTGTAAGCACAAATTTGCCGATTGAAAAATCTTTTTTCAATCTATCATCACACTATATGGCTATTTCCTCTTCGGTATGACGGATAATGAACACAAGCTTTCGTATCACTAGGTAAACTTTCGACACGCTGCTTCCAAGCTTCATAGTTCGGATCATACGTAAATGTAATATTAGGATTAAGCAATAAGTCTTCAATATCAGAGAATGCACAGCTTAACTTCAAGATATTCATATCAGCCTCATAAACTTCAATTCTTGCATCTGGTACTAACTTAGCAAGTTGTTGTACATGATATCCCAATCCCATCCCATAAACACAATATGTAGTAACTTGATTTGCAATCCATGACCGTGCAAGGATAAAGGCTTCTTGAGATATTTTATGATTTGTATGAAGGTATCGAGCGATATTTTGATCATCTGTAGCCACTAAGGTCATGAGACCACAAGAGGTAAACTCAACTCGATAGCCTTGCTCAAGTAAGGTAGTTGGATTTAACTCCTCCGTATAGTCTAATGTAAAATCCACCGTGTTACTTAATTTTAACTTCAGCAGACCGATTTGCTTATGATACACACTCTCCTCATATAAGAAGAGATCCTCTTTATTCATAATGAAATTCTGAACATTATAGATGAAGCTCTCCATTTGAAGTTCCAGCAAATCCGCCAATAAGATAAAATCCTGATCATGTTTTGCCTTCAAAATTCCCTCTAGCATTTCAGCTATACTTTCAACCGATACTAATTGGAAATACTCACGATTCTTCATAATGGTATCACAAACAAAGGTAATATCTTCTGAAATATCCCCTACCGATAAGACTGTGCTTTCGTAATCTCCTTCTCTCGTAGCAAGTATCGCCTTACCGATTCCATCCATAATTCGTATATTCTTATGAAACACAGCACTAATACTTTCCTTCATCCCTGCTGTCACCCCCTGTATTTTCCTCAAGCCATGCTCCTGCTAATTGACGATATGACTCAGCTTGTTCTATATTATTTAACTTTTGATAACATTCACTTAATTTTAGTCTCGGATAATCTCCTTGATAATGAATATTTAATTCTGCTTGTGTTTCAAAAGCAGCATTATAATACCATATACTAGCTTCCTTATAATTTCCCTTCTCAAAGTAGTATTCTCCAAGTTCATAACAAACTTCCGAACTTGCATGATCCAATGCAACATTTTTTAAACATACTTGAAAAAAGAGGTCTGTATCTTCTCGATACCGTGCTGCACGCGCTACCACACATTGGCATTGTCGATAGAATGACTCTTCTACTATTTCTTCAAGCAGCAAGGTGAAATAGGAGTAAGCAACAAGAAAATCAGCTTTTTCTCCTGCTATCCACAATTCTCTTGCATACATAGCAAGTAATTTTTTCGATAGTACCACTCCGCCTTGAATGGCTCTCTGGAATATTTCGAAATCTCTAGTAGCATGATTTCCAAGTGGCTTATGAGTGATTACAATCTCACTATCATAGATCACAGGCTCTAATCTGACCGATTCATGAAGAGGATCCACCCAAACGAACTCTCTTAGACGTTTGTAAAGCTTTGGCCGATATTCCTTATCGAAATTATAGGTGGTATTAAACTCTAGTTGATTAGCGTAATACATCTGGACAATCTCAACTTCTGGAGATAGTTGCTCTTTTAAGGTTAGAAAACGCTGAATCTCATCCTCAGTGATAATTTCATCTGCATCTGCTACATAGATATATTCCATGGTGGCTTTGGAGAAGGAGAAATTTCTTGCTTTAGAAAAATCATCAACCCAGGTGAAATCATACAGTTTATCCGTATACTCTTTGGCAATCTCTACCGTTTGATCAGTAGAACCAGTATCTACGATAATAATTTCATCGGCAATTTGCTTAATACAGTCAAGACAGCGCGCCAATACACGCTCTTCATTCTTTACAATAAGACACGCTGATACTGTTATCATAAGGTTTCCTCCTAATTATCTGTTAACTCCCAAGGAGTCATGTAAAACAAGAAAAATCTGATATTATTGTATTTCATTTAAGAACAAACGTCAATAATTTGAGCTTAAAAAGTAGGTAATTAGTCCCTAGTTTATAAGACGTATATTTTTTAAATATTGAACTTTTATTCATACGATGAGAACATACCATCTGCCAACCTATAATCAACCTCTTAACACTTTCTCTAAAGGTATGATGATAAAATTTCAATTAGCTTTTGCTCTTGCTCATCACCCAGTCCTTTACTTAATGGATGAGCCAACAGCAGGACTTGATCCTGTCTTTCGAAAGGATTTCTTAAAACTCTTACAAGAGATTGTAGCTAAGGAGAATGCTTCCATGATGATCTCCACCCACATTACTTCAGATTTAGATAAATTTGCTGACTATATTGCTTTTCTTGAGAATGGTAAATTAGCAAGATTTGAAGATCGAGAAACGTTAGAAGAAGTCTTTGCAAGTAACACCGGGGGGGCCCGATTACAGCTTGCAGATTTATTTGAATGATCAGAGCAGAAAGGTAGGAAGGAAATGAAATTTCCACAAGAACATAGACTCGACAGAGATATGATATCAAATAATAACAGAAGGGGGTAAAACCATATGGGTCTTTGAAAAATATAGGTTTTCCCCAACTTCTGCTTACCGTTTATGTTATACTAAATTAGTCAGACTGGCTAAATTTACTGGTATTCAGCTTATGATTATACTATTCCTACAGCTCTTTACTGCTTTCGTGATTTACCAAAAAATTTGCATATCCAGCTTGTGGATATTTACAATTATCCTCTTGGTCGCTGTGTTTCAAGCACTCAATATTATTTTACATGCCTATATAGCCTTCCATAAAAATTAAGATACTAGCTTTACTTTTCATCCATCAACTGATATTTTATCTCTGCGATTTTCCAATCCTCAAGATGATCAATATCTTGCACTTCTAGATCCGACATTACATAAGGCACTGTTTTCTCAGTAAATAGTGCCTTTGTCTTTCTTAGCGCATCTACCTTTAGGAAATAAAACTGTCCACAGTCATGGTACATATCTTCCAAGTCTTGAGAACGTGTATTGACGTGTTCTGGCCAGTTCATATATACCAGATCATCTTTGATATGAATGGATCTTTGAATTGGATAGGAATACTTCACTACAGGCATCACTGATTCACCTTGCTGTAACAATTCATAACCGGTACGCAGTTTTGAAGCGGTAACAAAGGGAGCCGTTGGATAGATGCAGCAAACTTCATCAAAGTTCTTCCCAAGCTCCAGATAACGATCCAATACTTCTAATAACACATCTGCTGTCGTAGCAAAATCACTGGATGCTTCGCTGCCACGATAGAAAGGAACACTTGCTCCTGCTTTCTTTGCAATTTCAGCAATGATTTCGTCATCAGTGGAAACCATTACCTCCTCGAAGATTCCAGCCTTCAGGGCTGCCTGTATGGAGTACTCTACGATTGGCTTCCCACAAAACTCTTTGATGTTTTTTCTAGGAATACGTTTACTCCCACCTCTTGCTGGGATAATTGCTAATATACTCATCTAAAACCTCGTATGTAATAATTAACAGAAAC
>JAEYWQ010000377.1 GCA_023428885.1 Bacillota bacterium | reverse complement strand
CTTTATATTGGGATAGGGTAGTCTCTTGCAGCCGAAAGAAAGGAAAATACTTTTTTAAATAATTCATTCGGTCCTGATGATGATTAACAATGTCATTCCTTAGAGAAATATTTGTTTTCATATTAATTTTATTCTGTGTATTCATCGGATAAACCCCTCGAAAGAAAACTGTCCCCTTACATAGAATTCACTAAGTATAGGGACAGCATTTCATTTACATTTCTTTATAGAACATCATAGTCTCCATAATTTCATTTGTTATTGTCACATTATTGTTCTGCAACGCCCGCATACGTAGGTCAAGTTCTCGTACTTTCTTTGCTATATCTCGATTGAATCTACTGTAGGCTTCTGTAAAGATAGGTTGTAACATTACTTTTTGCCGTATATCCTTATGGAATGGACAATATGTTGCTAATATCTCTCTTGCTACTTTATTCAGACGTATCGCTCCTGCAGATTCATTCTTAATCCAAGCTTCATAATCGATAACAAAAACCTCTCGGCTATTATTTCTTGCCCGTTGAATCTGAGATTTAAGTTTTTCACGTCTATCTTCTGTCAGATCATGATTCTTTTTATAAAACTGAATATAGTCCATATATTCGCTAGTAAGGGATTTCTGCTGAATGTTATTCCATGCAGTGCCTTGAATACTTCGACAAAGTTCCCAGCGGAAACGTCCAAACAGACGTATCATATTGTCATCAATATTTGTATCCAAGAAAATGGGGAATACAAATCGTCCTGGATTCACTCTTCTTTTTTGACTAATTTCCTGCCACATAGAAGAGTTACTACCTGCAATTGGCGCAAGAATAATGTCTGGGAATACATTTTTAACAATATATTCTTTTTCAATCCCTGCTGCTTGATTGACATACAATGCTTCACGGTAAAATGTGGAGTAGTCAATTTGTAAGATACGATCAAAGGAATCTTTCACCCGTTGCCTACTTAAAAATTCTTTTTCTGGAAAGTTTAAAAAGGCTTCATTGTATAAGCAAGGAAGGAAGGTGGATAGCTGTCCGCTTACCATCTTATCGTTAATCATGAACATATTCATGATTTCGTAATGTAACTTCGCATTAATATCATGAAGTCTTCTACGTTCTTCTTCAGGTGTCATCACTTCATGTTTCTTTTGCTCACGAATATAATCCACATATTCTAAATCAAATTCATTCTTAGATGGTTCCTTCTTGCCTTCATAAATTAAAGTCAGCCATTCTCTCATTGTGAAAACATTAAGGTCTTCACAAGCTTCATCCATCAATACTTTACATAGAGATACTAGTTGCTCATGTGTCAATAGACGTTCATCTAAGAAGCCAAAGTTTAAGAATAATTCCACTGCAAGTGGAAGATCAACAGCACCATGAGCAAGTTTAAACACATCTTCATATAATTCAAAAAAGCCATTTGTTATTTTTTTTCTGATTTCACGCACTTGAGTGTCTTGAGATAAGTGGTCAGGAAGGGAGATAAATGCACTGACTGCATTCGCCATCACAGTCTCTTTTTCCTTATCAATCGATGAATATGCAAATATCTGATGTAGGCTATTTTTTAAAGAGTCAGTATTTTGTTCTAAACTCATTGTTTCAACCTCTGATTCACTCTTTAACTCAGTTGCACCAGAGATAATTGCACAATACAATTCTTCAAACCTAACTCGGTTAATCGACAGTTTACAATTTGTGTTCCGTTCACACAATAGATCTGTACGATTGATTTCATCAACCATCAGATCCACCATTTCCATGATTTCTTTCGATGGTATACCATTGGCTTTTGAATTTAAGAATAACTCTGCTGTATTCATAAATAGGCAACTTTCGTCCATATTCATCAATAGCATAAATAATTTATCTAGATATTCAACAGCTTCCATACACTCCATTAATTGGCTCGCAATAATTCCTGAGGCTTCTTCAATATGCCACATAGTAAGATAAGAGCTGTTGGAATAATACTCCTTGACCGCACTTAGTGGTATCTTTGAGCACTCTAAATAATATTCCATTGTTCTTTCATTCTTTAAGAAGTCTGGCTCATAGGCCTCAACTTGTAAAATCCTTGGAATTGGCTTGAATGGTTGTTTATATTTATTACATAATGTTTCATATTTTTTATAGTTATCTTGTACAAAGGAATATAAAGAATCTGCACTTTCACGCAAGCATTCAGAGATCGTATTTATTTTCTTTATTTGATTGCTTAGAGAATATACCATAAGACCACTATATTCTTTATTGATTGCAAGAATACGCTCCACATCCTCTACACTACTCACTGGGAATGGGTAGATTACCGCATCCTCATACGCTATATAGTCGAATAAATATCGGCCAATATATAAATCTGGAATTCCAAAAATATAGCCTTGGGATAGTATGATTTTGCTACCGCGATTCATGACCATAATATGCCCTTTTAGAATAAGGCAGATATGCGTCACTTCCTCTTGTTCTTGAAAAATCACGGTTCCTTTTGCAATTTGATTTACTTCTTTCGGTTTTAGTAACAACACGCGCCTCCTACTATAAAATCATACAATAGTTTATTGTGAATACTAACCCTATTATAAACGAAATAGGTCTTATGGGAAAGCTAATTTTAATGGTTTTTGTTATATTATATCACATTTAGGACCAATGTAGGATATTAACTTCATCCTTCAGGCAGTTCCTCTATATGAAAAGGAGATTCATAAAATTTTCAATAAAAAATGCCGTTCACATAAGTGACGACATCCATATCGTTCTAAATTAAGAACAAACTATATTAATAATCCGTGCGCCTTGCTTCGAATAATTACCACAAACGTTACCTTTACAGTTAGCTCGGCCCAGGCTCCCTCGCGGCACACGAGAGCTTTTGCTTAGTGCTGCTGCATTCCTGCCCTGACACGGTTCACAAATTCCCATTGCGCAAGACCCAGACGTCAACGCCACTTATAAAGGGCAGCTATGCAATAATATATCCTAGGCAAGACATCACCCCTGCTCTAGCGGATTGCAGGTACAGGGCACCGCTATCTCCCCGGCTGCACGGAAACTTTATAACATATTTATGATCCCTAACTTCCTTAGGGGCATGGTTTAGTATACTTTGTTTTTCAACACTTGTCAAGGTAATACCATAGTGAAAATATTGTTTTTATAGCTAATCTATAACATTTTATAAACACTTTATAATTGTTTTATGCTATAATAATTTAAGCTTATCCAAATAGGAAAGGAATTATGATATGGATGAAAAATTTATGAAAGCAGCCCTTCAACAAGCAAAAAAAGCTGCTACCATAGAAGAAGTGCCAATTGGCTGTGTTATTGTTTATCAGGGAAAAATAATAGCACGTGCTTATAATAAAAGAAATTCCAGTAAAACCACCTTAGCCCATGCCGAGATTCTTGCTATTGCAAAAGCAAGCAAGAAGCTTGGTGATTGGAGATTAGAAGGCTGCACTATGTATGTCACCCTAGAACCCTGCCAGATGTGTGCAGGTGCTATCGTGCAAGCAAGAATGGATCGTGTCGTAATTGGTGCAATGAATCCGAAAGCCGGCTGCGTCGGCTCCATCTTAAATCTTTTACAGATGGAAGAATTTAACCACCAAGCACAAGTAACTCGAGGAGTATGTGAAGAAGAATGCCAGTCCATTATGAAAGACTTCTTTGCAAAGTTACGTCTGAAAAAAAAATCATGAGAGGAGAAGTTATATGGACGCCTATGGACTCTACAAATTAACCTTACTTGATTATCCAGAACACATTGCATGTACGATATTCACAGGAGGTTGTAACTTTCGTTGCCCTTTCTGTCACAATGCATCCCTTGTAACTCATATAAATCAAGCAAATCTTATTCCAGAGGAAGAAATATTAAGATTCTTATCTTCAAGGATTGGTATTCTAGAGGGGGTTTGCATCTCAGGTGGTGAACCAACTCTGCAAGCTGACTTACAAGCTTTCATTCGCAAGGTTAAGCAGCTTGGGTTTAAAGTAAAACTTGATACCAATGGGTCCAATCCAGAGCTGCTATCTCAGTTATTAGATCAAAATTTACTTGATTATGTCGCTATGGATATAAAAAACTCAAAAACAAATTACGAAAAAACCATAGGTCTACCGAATTATGATTTAACTAATATTAACAGATCAATAAGTATATTAAAGGAATCGTCTATTGATTATGAATTTCGTACAACAGTTGTGAAAGAACTTCATTCTTTGGAGGACTTTACTGAAATTGCAGACTGGATCCCTAATTGTACACATTATTATCTCCAAGGCTTTGAAGATTCTAAGGACTTAATTGAGGAGGGTTATTCAGGGTATTCCTTAGAAGACCTGCAATTCTTTACAAGTAATTTACAAAAGAAAATACCTAATGTAGTAATTCGAGGCATAGAATAAATTAGCATGACTTAATAGCATTTTGACCTAAGTAGTCTTAACAACATTAGGAGGATATATGGAGCGCCTTTATACCACCAATCACTTATTATTAAGAACTCTCGATGAATCCGCTGCACCTATGGTCTTATCATTCTATCAACAAAACCAGTCACTATTCGAACCATGGGAACCTTCAAAACCTACTAGATTTTATACTTTAAATTACCAAACCTCTCTCCTGGCTGCTGAGCGCAACTTGGCTTCCCGTTCCCTATCCATAAGATATTTTATATTTGAACGGACCAATCCTCATGAGGTCATTGGTAGTGTCAATTTTTATCATATGATGCGTGCACCAGAATGTAGCTGCAAACTTGGCTACAAGCTTGCAGCTACTGCACAACACAAGGGATATGCCTATGAAGCAATCTCCTTCTTGCTGCCACGAGTTATGAAATACTATAAGCTTCATCGAGTAGAAGCGGATATTATGCCAGAAAATGTTGCCTCCATTGTATTAATCAAAAGATTAAATTTCTGCTATGAAGGTCTTTTACGAAGCTCTTGTGAAATACAAGGGGCACGTCGCGATCATTGTTGCTATTCCTTTCTCTCAGAACAATTACAATGAAGTTAAGGACGATTTTAGTCGAAAACGATCGTTACATACCAATAGCCAAACTCCCCATCCCTCATCGTACGACGTCGAGAGCATTTGAAGTTCTCAAATCCAAACATCTTTGCTAATTGCTGCTCTCGATTGTTGTGTGCTCCTGGCACCATAAGAAGATATACACAGCCCTCACGGGTCAACTTCTTAGCAAATAGAAGGTGACGGAAGTTACAATAGGAATGGAGTAAGAAACTATTATTTCCTAATACCCATGCATTCATAGGTAGCAAACCAATATCTTTAGGTTCTAAGCGAACGCATTCTGCGATCTCACCATCATCAAAGGGATACATGCGTACAAAGCGATTTAGAATTGCTCTTGCAGAAGGATGATCAGCCCATAGATTTGGATTCGGAACAGCGAAGTTGGACGCATGCAAGGAATCTTCCTGTAATTCTGTATCATCAATTGGTATTTCTTCCAAACTATCACTATAATCTATGTCTTCACTTTCAAAAATATTATTTTCCTTCTCTTTTTCTAACCTAATGTTCTCTCGAATCATATCTTTAATACTTTTTTTCTCTTCTTCTTTCTTCTCATCTTGCTTATCTTCAGCGATTACGTCAGCAACTTTAATATTATTTTGTATAGGCTCTTGGTTTCTGTTAGCAATAGAGTTTCCTTGCAGTCTCCTATTGGCTACTCTATGAAAGAGACCATTTCCACGTGTTACTCTATTTACACTTTGCATATTTTGTTTTGATTCATCAGGCCTAATTTCTAGAACCTTGCTCTCCATTGTGCGACTGTGTTCAATCTCATTTATTTCTTCCTTTATTTCCTCAGCCTTACTCTCTTCTTCCTTATATTCTACTTCCTTGCTTTCTACCCTCTTACTCTCTGCTTCCTGGATCTCTACTTCCATATTTTCATCGTTCTTACCTTCATCCTTCATAAGTTCTACCATCTGTACTTCTTCAAACTGCTTATCATCTTTCTTACTTTCAGCAAACTCAACTTCTTTCTTATCTGCTTCCTTCTTCCCTTCAGTTATCTGGACATCTTCTATCTGACTGTTTTCTTTGTTACTTTCTGCTATCTGTACTTCTTCAGTCTGACTATTTTCCTCTTTATCTTCTACTTTTAAAGCATCTTCCTTTTTTATGTCTGCTACTTTACCCAATGTTACTATATCTGCTGCATCCACCAAAACAATTTTAGGTTGCACAGTTTGAACTTTCTCTTCTCTCTTCTTTATCTGTGCTGCTTCTACTTTTGAAATCGGCTGTTGTATCATTTCATCTTGCTCTAATAAGATAACCTCATGATAACTTACATTTGAATCATCCCACTTAGCTGCTATGTAATTGTCCTTTGAATATAGAATTACGATTCCTTGCGTATCTTTTAAATTAAACTCTGATCCATCAATACATCCATTATGAAAAGAAAGTCTAATATCCAGACAACCATTTTGAGAGTTTGCAACAGACACTTGTTTACTAATCGTCATTGACTTATTACGTTTCAGTAAAAATACCTTACATTCTTTACTTGGAACTACTTTGGTTGTGCAGTGTACCGTTATTTTTCCTATTTCATCACTTGTCTCTACTCTGGCAAATCCAACATTTCCCATCTTTCTTCCTGACTCATAATAGTAGAGATAGGTAATAAATCTCTTATAATTTGTCATATGGCACCCCTTTTCTAGATCTAATCTTCCTTGCTATACTTACATCCTACGTTTTAATTGTTAGGCATTAACACTGTAACACCCAAATCCGTGTTTTTCTTGTAATAAGTATGTAATGTCATCCGTTCATGGCCTGTCTTATCCCAATATATGAAGCTAGAAATGAACTTATGACAACCAAACATTGCATGAACCATGAAAGTAGTGTAAAATTAACTAACTATTTAGTAGCATCACTACATGAACTAAATTAGCATGAATCCAATGAATACAAGGGATTCATAGACTGGAGCTATATATGAATTTATTAACGTTAGAAAATATTAGTAAAAGTTATACTGAGCGTATGCTCTTTGATAATATAAGTCTTGGTATTAATGACACTGACCGCATTGGCGTGATCGGTATCAATGGGACTGGAAAATCTACTTTACTTAAAATTATAGCTGGAATAGAAGAAGCAGACACAGGAACCATAACCAAAGGTAAACAAGTGAGGGTGGAATACCTTCCTCAAACACCGATCTTTGATGATAATAAAACAATCCTCGAGAATGTTCTTGAAGGGAAGACAGCAAAAGAAGAATACCGAAACTTAGCTGGTGAAGCGAAATCACTGCTAACAAAGTTTGGTATTAGCAACTATGATGCTAGCTGTAATATGCTATCTGGTGGCCAGAAAAAACGCGTAGCCCTTGTTCAGACCTTACTAACCGATGCAGAGATTTTAGTTCTAGATGAGCCAACCAACCATCTGGATAGTGCCATGACAGAATGGTTAGAGGAATATTTAAGAAAATTTAAGGGTGCTTTTATCATGATTACTCATGATCGTTACTTTTTAGACCGAGTAACCAATAAAATCGTGGAACTAGATAAGAGTAAGTTGTATAGCTATTCTGCTAACTACAGTTCCTTCTTAGAATTAAAAGCGCAACGCGAGGAGATGGAACTGGCAACAGAGCGAAAAAATCAAAGCCTTTATCGTATTGAGCTAGAGTGGATGATGAGAGGTGCAAGAGCTCGGTCTACCAAACAAAAAGCACACATTCAGAGATTTGAAGAGCTTAAGGATCGTCCTCAACTTCAAGCTGAAGAATCCGTTGAAATTTCCTCTATTTCCTCACGACTTGGAAAAAAGACCATTGAACTAGATCATATTAGCAAAGCTTATGAAGGTCGTACCTTAATCAAAGATTTTTCCTACATCTTTTTACCAGGAGATTATATTGGAATCGTAGGTCCCAATGGATGTGGTAAGTCCACATTACTTAAAATATTGACTCAAGCCATAGAACCAGACACCGGTTCCGTCCATGTAGGAACAACAGTAAAACTTGGTTACTTTTCTCAAGAGAATGAGTATATGGACGAGGCTAAAAAGGTAATAGAATATGTTAGAGATACCGCTGAGTATATAAAGACCGTGGATGGGACTATTACCGCTTCTCAGATGTGCGAACGTTTTCTATTTACGGGGTCCATGCAGCATATGATAATTTCTAAGTTAAGTGGTGGGGAAAAGAGACGACTTTATCTGCTCAAAATATTAATGGCAGCTCCTAATATACTAGTACTGGATGAGCCAACCAACGATTTGGATATCAAGACCTTAACCATACTTGAAGACTACTTAAAGTCCTTTCAAGGAATCGTAATTACCGTATCCCATGATCGATATTTCTTAGATAAGATAGCTAGCAGAATCTTTGCTTTTGAGCCAAATGGGCTTATTCGTCAGTATGAAGGAAACTTTAGCGATTACAAAACTGCTCTTGTTGATTATCAACAAGAGTACAACGAAAACAGTTCTTCTATTCACAATTTAGGGGCAAATATGAAGCAATCTGTGGATAAATCGAACGACCAAAAAGCAAGAAGTAATGAAAAGAAATTGAAATTTACCTATAACGAGCAAAGAGAATATGAGCAGATCGATGACCTAATTGCTGACTTAGAGCAAAAAATATCAGAGGTCGATATGCTAATCAATGCATCCGCCTCTGAGTATGGTAAATTAAATGAATTATTAGCTAAAAAAGAAGCTTTAGAACAGCAGTATGAAGAGAAGATGGAACGCTGGGTCTACTTAAACGATTTAAACGAGCAAATTAATGCACAAAAATCATAGAACGCTAGTACTAGGCTTCCATCTTATAACAATATAGTTGCTCTTGTATCTGAAAGCCAACTTTTTGATACAGAGCAACAGCACTAACACTTTTAGAACTAACCTGAAGAAGGTAGTCCTTTTTTAAATGCTTTGTCTTTTCAAAAATTAGTTTCAACAGGTCGTTTCCATAGCCCTGTCCTTGATAACTTTCTAAAACTGCTATATCAAATAAGGTGATGCAGCGGTTACCTATATAACAGCCTCCTATACCGATTCTTACTCCATCCTTCATCTCTAAAATAAAACCGGCCATGCAGCTTTCACCCTGAAGAAGGTCATTTTTTATACAAGGAAAGTCTTCCTTGATCGATAAAAAACGCTCATCACATTCTGTCAAGTCCATAGAAAACATTGTTTCAAGAATATTCTTATAAAAAGTTTCGTCCTCATTATTCAGCCAGCGAAGCGTCGATTTCACTTCCAGTTCCCTCATAGCCCAATTTGAATAATCCATGTAAGAACACTCTAGCCGGTATTCACAAGAGCTTAACTTAAGGCTTTGAACCTTTGACAAATCGATTTCTTCATCCGTACAAAACAATGCAGTCTTTATATTAGATCGACCAAAATAACTTTTAAATTGACGCAACAGCAGATCCATCTGCTGCATCTGCTCTATATAAACCTTCGCTTGCAGCATATCCTCTATCACAAACTCAATCAATATAAAAGCGGTAACTCTTCCCCCCTGATAATAGATATAATAAGGTTCCATCACATAATCTTTTTCTTCTTCAATCACTTTAAGCTTCTCATCCAAAAAATCTGCACTTAAAGAGTACTGACTTAAGATTTGCTCCATCTGACGTTTTTCTGAGTTTGATAATTTGTGCGTTGCCTTTAACATATCTCTCCCCTAACTGTTCAGTAGCTCAACAGTGAAACTACTGAATTGTTATACTAATTTTTCATTAATAATATCTGATAATTTTGCAAATTGCTCAAGTGTTAACGCCTCACCACGAATGGTTTCAGATACCCCCAGTTCTTTGATTGCATCTGCTATCATTTCTTTGGATAGGTGAATCTCAGGACTGTTATTAAGCCCATTCACTAAGGTTTTTCTACGCTGATTAAAGGAAGCACGAATTAACTTAAACATTAGCGTATCATTTTTCGTCCTAACAGGAGCATCAGTATGAAGGGTTAACTTAATTACAGCTGATCCAACATTTGGACGTGGCATAAAACAGTTTGGCGGAACATTAGCAACAATATAAGGATCGGCATAGTATTGAACAGCCAAGGATAAGGCACCATAATCCTTACTTCCAGGTCCAGATTGCATACGTTCTGCTACCTCTTTTTGAACCATAACTGTAATGTTTTCAATTGGAACATGAGCTTCAAATAAACCCATGATAATAGGTGTGGTGATGTAATATGGGAGATTCGCTACGATTTTAATAGGTTTCCCCCCATTACGTTCGCAAACAAGTTTATTAATGTCAACTTTAAGAATATCCTCATTGATAATCGACACATTATCATACATTGCAAGGGTATCATTCTCTAAGATTGGAATCAGATTCTTATCAATCTCAACCGCAATAACTTCTCTTGCGTTCTCACACAAATACTGAGTCATCGTACCAATTCCCGGTCCAATCTCAAGTACCATATCCTCTTTCGTGATTTCTGCAGAACGAATAATTTTATCTAATACATGAGTATCAATAAGAAAGTTCTGTCCAAACTTTTTCTGAAACATAAAATGATATTTATTTAGTATCTCAATTGTATTTTTAGGATCACCTAACTTGTTTTCCATATAGTATTTTCCATTCTATTTTTTATTTAATAATGGTAGCTTATTATATGATAAAAGTCAATGTTTTATAGGTGGCATTGTATTCGTATATAACATAAATAAGCACGGCACTTTCTAACTCGTAGAATATGTCGTGCTTGTTATTCTCTTGTTCGATCACCATGAAAAATAAAAAAGATAATGTAAAGCATTCCTTTCATGCTTTACTATAAATATCATAAATTAAGAGTGAAGTGATAATAGTCTACTTCATTTAATTATGTATAAGCATAGTTACTTTCTTTTTTCTAATTTATGCACTCCAATACTCATCAAAACTTATCCTTTTATATAGAGTTGGACTTGTGTCAATAGCATAGACACAAAAAGTTTAACTTTTGAAGCCGCTTAGGCAGCTTCATGAGCGGCCTGCGGAGTCAAATAATTAATAGCACTATGAATCCTTTTTCTATTGTACCAGGATTCAATATATTCAAATACAGCCTTGCGGGCAGTATTGAAATCACTGTATTTATGATGATTGATTTCTTCCTTCTTTAGCACTGAATGGAAGGATTCAATACATGCATTATCATAAGGATTTCCTTTTCGACTAAAGGAATGAATCATTCCTTTTAAAGCTAGGTAATCCTCAAATGTCCTACTTGTATACTGTGTACCTAAATCGCTGTGTAGAATAATGCCTTCCGTAACTTTAACATTTAAACAGGCATTTTTCACTGCCTGAGTAGCCAATTCGGCTGTCATGGAAGTATCATAGGCATAACCAATGATCTTCTTGCTGTGAAGGTCCATGACAGAAGCTAGATAGGTCCATCCATCCCGTAATGTATGAATATAGGTAATGTCAGTACACCACTTTTGATTGATTCCAGTCGTATTGAAGTCACGGTTTAGTATGTTTTTCTTTTGCTCAGACGTGATTTTTTCTGTGTGG
>JAEYWQ010000363.1 GCA_023428885.1 Bacillota bacterium | reverse complement strand
TAAGATGCCATTGGTGTTTTTAATTATTTCATCCATAGTAAATGTGATATTAGTATATATCTTTGTTGCCATCGTAGGCTTAGGAGTTTATGGTGCGGCAATCGCAACGGTAATATCACAGATTTTGTCCTTGATCCTATGTATCATTTACATCATAAGAAAATGCTCATTTTTACATCTTTCTAGAAAAGATTTTATACTCGATAAACAATTAGTTTCAGAATTATTTACCACAGGCTTATCCATGGCTTTGATGCTTTCCGTTGTTGCAATTGGTACCGTAATATTACAAAGTGCAATTAATGACTTTGGTAAGGATACCATTGCTGCCCATACTGCAGCTCGTAGAATCAGTGAGATTTTTATGCTTCCGCTTGCAACTATTGGTGTTGCTGCATCTACCTTTACGAGTCAAAATTTTGGAGCCAGAAACTTTAAGAGAATAGCCACTGGAATAAATTATTCCTTTTTAATTGCTGGTATTTGGGTCATAATATCCAATATCATTATCCTTCTTTTTGCGTCAGCAATTGTGACTGCTATTACAGGAAGTGATAAAGCTGAATTAATTGCAACATCCGTAAAATATTTAAAAATCAATTTACCATTTTACGCGTTTCTAGCTATCCTAGTCATATTACGTAATGTACTGCAGGGGATTGGATCTAGGATTATTCCGATTGTTTCTAGCTTTATAGAATTTGCAGGGAAGTTCTTGGTAGTTGGTATATTCGTACCTTCTATGGGATACTTAGGCATATGTATCTCGGAACCAATGATTTGGATTGCGTGTTCTATTGTAGTAGGTACTACATTTATACTCCGTATTCGCAAATTGAGCAAAACTTGATTTATGAGTTAATATTATGTTATGATATACCCGTTGATAAAAGGTTACGTCTACCAAGTACTATGGAGGTTTTATGTATAGAAAAAGATTACTTAAATTAAGTGTTATTGCTGCCTTAGGCGTGTTAAGCATGGTAGCATGTGGAAAAATAGAGAAGAATAATGTTGAGGGGAATAATTCAGTAGCAACTGTTACTCCGATGGTCGAAAAACAAAGAGAGGAACCATCCTTGTCAAAGGAAGCTAAGAAGTTAACTCAATTTGCTGAAGTAAAAAAAGGTGATATCATTGCAGAAATTATTGTAAAAGACTATGGAACAATGAAGCTAAGGTTATTTCCAGAACAAGCTCCAAAAGCAGTGGAGAATTTTGTAACTCATGCTAAGGATGGATATTATAATAATCTTACATTCCACCGAATCTTAGAAAACTTTATGATACAAGGTGGAGATCCAGACGGAACTGGAGCTGGTGGTGAGAGTATCTGGAGGACACCGTTTGAAGATGAATTTTCTGATGATTTGTATCCCTTCCGTGGAGCACTCTGTATGGCGAACAGTGGAAGTAATACCAATGGCAGTCAGTTTTTTATCGTACAGGCAGATGAGAATGAAGTTAAGCGCCTTTCTGACTTGGTGTCAGAGAAATATAAATTAAGTATGATTGACTATGTACAACAAGGCTATTCTACAACTTTAACTCAAGAGGAATTAGACTCATTTTTAACTTATGGGGGAACACCTTGGTTAACAGAGCACCATACAGTATTTGGGCAGATCATTGAAGGATTTGATGTGTTGGATGCTGTTGCTGCTACGAAGTTAGCTGATCCTTCAGGGATGCCAGTACAACCTGTGATCATTGAAACTGTACAAATATCTGAGTATCAGGGTGAATAAATTAAGGTGGTGGATTGGATATGGGTAAATTTGAATTTCAAGGATATAGCTTTGATACAGCAAAAGAGATGAATTTAGCAAAACAAGAGGCGGAGTCTATTGAGTATATCAAAGCTAAGATGGAGCTAAAGAATAGAGAAAAAGCAAAAATACTTTACGATAATTTGGTAGAGAAACAGTCCTTTGTAACCCCAATTGGAATTCAATTTATGAAAGAACTGCAACAGGATTTATCCTTATTTTCATCAAAACCCTTAGCTGGGGTTCCAGTTCGTCTTGCCTTAGAGAATGTAAAAGCTGGACAAGGTAAATTAACACAAGGATTTATTGCGGATAATAAGGAACGTAACAATCAGTTACAAGATTATTATAAGAACAAACTAAGAAATTCTAGGATTATGAACCTTGGTTTTGTCCTGATTATTATTGCTATGTTTTTAGTAGTTCTCTTGGGTAAGAATTCGCCTCTAAAGGATTCAGAGCAAAAGCTACAAGATAAGTATGCTACCTGGGAAGAGCAATTGAAGGAAAAAGAACTGTTGTTACAAGAAAAAGAAGCACAGCTTAATTCTGCAGATTAAAGACGAGTCTGAATACAAGAGAGCATACGTTCACAATTTATTCGACGGTTTTCACAATTTCTACATAAGTATTTGATAAACTGAGATATAAATTCCCTGAAATAGACTAATATGGAGGTGGGTTATGGAACGGCTAAAGGTTCTGATTGTTGACGATGAGAGCAGAATGCGTAAATTGGTAAAAGATTTCTTATCACGTAATGATTACGATGTGATTGAAGCTGAAAATGGTGAACAGGCAGTTGACATATTTTTTGAGCAAAAAGACAT
>JAEYWQ010000340.1 GCA_023428885.1 Bacillota bacterium | reverse complement strand
TGCGAGAAAGACAAATGTGGGAATAGGAATTTACTTTATATCCATGGCCTTATTAACAGTATCTATGATTGCTACGTTATTTGTCTTCTTTCAATACCTTGAAGCTCAATCAGATTCCATTCAATTAGGAAAACAAATCGTTACCCTAGAAGGACAACTCGGAAAACTTACGGATGAAAATAATGCGATGGAAATTGCAATAAACAAACCAGTGGATTTAGACGAGATCTATAGAATTGCAGTTGGTGAGCTTGGAATGGTACATCCAAACAACAATAAAGTGATTGAGTATGAAAGTAACGAAGTAGGATATACAAGACAGTATGAAGAGATTCCGTCTGTTAATCAGGATTTTGTAATGGACAAACTTCAACCATAGGTGTATATTTGTTATTGTCCGGTCAGCCTGGTAACACCAAGTGTTATATGAAAGGACAAGCCGTTAGGGCTGAACGTAACGAATATGATTAAATAGCAAGGGGAAGCTTAAAACACAATTTAAGGAGTACTCCTTGCTATATTTTTAAGTACGGAGGTTGTAATGAAAAAAACATCGAACCAATCCATTAAAAAATTTAAGAGCTTTATGAGAAAAAAATTGTTCTTTGTTTTTAGTGTTATCATTCTTGTGATGTGTGTCCTAATCGGAAGACTAGTCTATCTGAATCATTCCGATGGTGAAAGATATGAAAAGCGAGTACTTACCCAACAAAGTTATGTAAGTTCAACCTTACCTTATCAACGGGGAACGATTTATGATCGTAATGGTACGATACTGGCAATCAGCAAAAAAGTGTATAATGTTATCTTGGATTCTAAGGTCTTATTAACGGATGAAAGCAACGTGGATCCTACGATTGAAGCCTTGTGCACCATTTTTCCTGAGCTAAACGAGAGTGAACTTCGTGGGATATTAGCTGAAGACCCTACCAGTTCTTATAAAGTTCTTCTAAAAAAGCAAGAGTATGAAATAAAAACTCAATTTGATGAATTAGCTACCAAGAATAAAAAGATAAAAGGTGTTTGGTTTGAAGAGGAATATTTAAGGACCTATCCATATAACTCCTTAGCATCTCATGTCATTGGATATACCAGTGCTGGCGATGTAGGAGCTTCTGGCATTGAACAATACTATAGTAAGGAACTAAACGGAATCAATGGTAGAATCTATGGATATTATGATGCAGAATTAAATTTAACTCGCACTAAGAAAGAAGCAGTGAATGGAAACAGTATTGTATCGACAATCGATGTTTACGTTCAACAACTAGTAGAACAGCATATTCAAAACTTTATGGAAGAGGTTGGAGCAAAGAATGTTGGTGTGATTATATCGAATCCCAACAATGGAGAAATTATAGCAATGGCAAATAACCACAGCTATGACTTAAATGCTCCTTATGATCTTAGCAAGTATTATGAGCCAGTAGAAATCGAATCTATGTCAGAGGATGATAAGATGAATGCTAGATTTGCAATCTGGAGAAACTTCTGTGTCAATGATACCTATGAACCAGGATCTACCTTTAAACCAATTACAATTGCAGCAGCCTTAGAAGAGGATTTAGTAACTCCAGAATCTACCTTTATCTGCAATGGATATCAGATGGTAGGAGGCTGGAGAATTAAGTGCAATGGTACACATGGTCATGTAACATTAGCTCAGTCCTTAATGAAATCTTGTAATCCAGCTTTAATGTCAATCGGTGAATCTTTAGGCAAAGATGCCTTTCGTATCTATCAAGACCGCTTTGGTTTTGGTAAAAAGACTGGTATTGATTTACCAGGTGAGCCAAATGGGATTCTTTTAGATGCCAATAAGTTAAATGTTACTGAACTTGCAACCAGTAGTTTTGGACAAACCTTTAATGTTTCTATGGTGCAGATGGTAGCTGCTTTCTCTTCCCTCATTAATGGCGGTTATTATTACAAACCAACCGTTGTGAAAGAGATCATCAATGACAAGGGTGTTGTAGTTGATGAGAAAGCACCAGTGGTCTTAAACGAAACAGTATCTGCAACAACTACAGAATTTATAAGAGAAGCAATGTATCTAACCGTTCAAGATGGTACAGCAAAACCTGCTCAAGTAGAAGGCTATCTTATCGGTGGTAAGACAGGAACAGCACAGAAGTTCCCTCGTGCTGCTAAGAAGTATGTGGTTTCTTTCATAGGTACAGCACCAGTGGACGATCCACAGATTGTAATTTATGTGGTAATTGATGAAATCTTTGATGAAGAGAAGAAAGCAAGCAGCACAGAGGCTACCAAATTAACAAGTAAGATCTTAAAAGATGTGTTACCTTACTTGGAGGTCTATCCTTCTGGTGATATTGAATATCGTGTAGAATTACCTGTAAATGAGGAAGAGATACTCCTAGATGAAGAAGGAAATCCGATACCACCTGAAGAAAATCCATTTACTGATCAAGAAGCTGAGGCGATACCAACTGATGTAAATGAGAATCCACTTCCAACAGAAACACCAGATTCAACAGAAACTGAGCAGAACTAGAAGATAACACAGAAAGATTACTATCAATTGCTGCTCAGGCATACATTTAAATTTAGAAAATAATCATATATTTTGCCCTATCATAATAAAATAAATTGATAAGATTTTGTGGTATGGTCAAAGAATGCATCGTTATAAGAGTTATAATAGAAAAAATCTAATGATTATAGTTACTGTCGTAATGCTGATTTCTTGTTATCTGATGGGAAGGCTTTTCTATCTGATGGTTGTCGCTTCGAAAGAATATGCTGTGCAGGCACAGGAGCTCCATGAAAGAGAGAGAAGCATAAAGGCAGAACGCGGTATCATATATGATCGTAATGGTACGGTAATCGCTGCTAACAAACCAGTTAGCACGATTTCCGTAATACATAATCAAATTAAGGATCCAGAACGAGTAATCAAAGAATTATCCAGTGCTTTGAATTTAAGTGAAGAAACAGTGAGAAAGCGGGTGGAGAAGTATTCCTCCATAGAAAGAATAAAGTCAAATGTGGATAAAGAGACAGCAGATTTTATTCGAAACCTTTCTTTAGATGGTGTTATGGTAGATGAAGACTATAAGCGTTTTTACCCATATGGAAGCCTTGCTTCTAAAGTAATTGGTTTTACTGGAAGCGATAATCAGGGGATTATTGGTCTTGAAGTTGAATATGATGAATATCTGCAAGGAATCAACGGAACCATTTTAACCCAAACCACTGCTCATGGAATTGAGATCGCAGATGCTGCAGAGAATCGCGTGGAACCGATTCCTGGGAATAGTATTCATCTAAGTCTTGATGTTAATATTCAGATGTATGCAGCACAGGCTGCCCAAAAGGTAATGCAAGCAAAGAGTGCTAACAGTGCTAGTATAATATTAATGAATCCTCAAAATGGTGAGATCTATGCTATGTCAAATGAACCAGAGTTTGATCTTAACCAGCCTTACCTGTTTAATGAAGCCTTGATGGAAAAATATCAAGGAGTAACTTTAACGAACGAGCAAAAAACGCTGGCATTGAATAATATGTGGAGAAATCCATGTATCTCTGATACCTATGAGCCAGGTTCCTGTTTTAAGATTGTCACAGCAACTGCAGCTTTAGAAGAGCACGTAGTAAAACTGGATGATAGTTTTTTCTGCCCTGGATATAAAATAGTTGAGGATCGTAAGATTCGTTGTCATAAGGTAGGTGGTCATGGTAGTGAAAACTTCATAGAAGGAATTATGAACTCCTGCAACCCTGTTTTTATGGAAATCGGAGCAAGAGTTGGCACAGAAAAATTTTACCATTATTTTGATCAATTAGGTCTTTCCAATAGAACCAATGTTGATTTACCAGGAGAAGCCAACTCGATTAAACATAAGATAGAGAATGTTGGGGCAGTGGAGTTAGCAACCATGTCCTTCGGTCAATCCTTTCAGATTACACCATTACAATTATTACGTGCAGCAAGCGCAATCGTAAATGGTGGTACTCTAGTTACTCCGCATTTTGGGGTTCAGGTTTCCAATGCAGAAGGAACAGTTATTAAAGAATTAGAATACGATACAAAAGAGAATGCAGTTACCAAAGAAACTTCGGATATGATGAAGATGTTATTAGAAGCAGTAGTATCCGACGGTACAGGAAAAAGAGCTTATTTGCCAGGATTTCGAATTGGCGGAAAGACAGCAACTTCAGAAAAGCTTCCAAGAAGATCTGGAAAATACATATCTTCATTTATTGGCTTTGCCCCAGCGGATAACCCTCAGGTTATGGCAATTATCTTAATCGACGAACCAGAGGGTATCTATTATGGCGGAGCGATCGCAGCTCCTGTGATACAGGATCTATTTAATAATGTTTTACCATACCTTGGAATTGAACCTGTTTATACGGAGAAAGAATTACAAGAGTATAACATAGGTAAATTTGTGCTTCCTAATTTTTTAGGGTTGACAAAGAAAGAAGCAAAGAAACTGATTGAAACCTATCCTTTTGGTGAAATTCATTATCTGGGAGAAGGGGACATTGTTAAGGAGCAGTTTCCATTAGAAAATGAGATGATTGAGAACAATAGCGACTTGATTTTGTATTTGGAATAGCCTATAATAGTTTGAATGTAAAAATCACATTCAAACATCTTATTAAGGCAGTATCGCAAGTAAACTTGCGATATGCACGGGAATAGTTTGAATGTAAAAATCACATTCAAACATCTTATTTAGGCAGTATCGCAAGTAAACTTGCGATATGCACGGGAATAGTTTGGATGCAAAAATAGCATTAAACTGTGGATGCAAATAGCACATTCGATCAAAAACAGAAAAGTAATAGAAATTGACTTGAGCGCAAGTTTAATATGCAGAAAGAGGTAATTATGAATTTCCAAGATAAAAAAGTATTGGTGGTAGGTGCGGGAAAAAGTGGTATTGCTGCGATATCACTATTAAACACCATGGATGCATACTCAATCCTATATGATTCGAATACAGACTTAAATCAAGAAGAATTACAGGCTAAACTTCCGAAGTTATTCAAAGGTGAAATCGTCTTAGGGGAATTGACACAGAGCATAAAAGAAAACATAGATTATGTAGTATTAAGTCCGGGTGTTCCTACTGATTTACCATATGTGAATGAATTGAGAGGGATGGGGCTGCCAATCCTTGGGGAGATTGAACTTGCATATCAATTCTCAAAAGGTAAGGTTGCCGCGATTACAGGAACCAATGGTAAAACAACCACAACTACTTTAGTTGGGGAGATCATGAAAACCTATTATGAGAGTGTATTTGTTGTTGGTAATATTGGTATCCCGTATACTGAGATGGTGACTCAGACAACAGAGGAAACTGTAACCGTAGCAGAGATGAGTAGCTTCCAGCTAGAAACAGTATTAAGTTTCCGCCCGGATGTGAGTGCAATTTTAAATATCACACCGGATCATTTAAATCGTCATCATACCATGGAAGCTTATACCGATGCGAAACTAAGAATCACAATGAATCAGACTTCCAATGATTATTGTATCTTAAATTATGAAGATGCTCTATTAAGAGAGAGAGCTAGTAAGATTACTACAAATATTCTATGGTTTTCCAGTGTACAGAGCTTAGAGAAGGGCTTATACTTAAATGAGGAGCAAATCGTTTATAACGATGGATCATTAGAGAAAATTATCTGTAGCACTCATGATTTACAGATATTTGGCCGACATAATTATGAGAATGTTATGGCAGCTGTGGGTATTGCACTCTGTCTTAATGTTCCATATGATTGTATAAAGAAAGCATTGATCGAATTTAAAGGGGTAGAACATCGCATTGAATATGTTACGACTAAGCGAGGGGTGAAATACTATAATGATTCTAAAGGTACAAATCCAGATGCCTCTATTCAAGCGATCAAAGCAATGAGAACAAAAACCCTACTGATTGCAGGTGGTTATGATAAAAATTCTGAGTATGATGAATGGATTCAGGCCTTTGATGGTAAAGTAGCTTATTTAGTTTTATTAGGTCAGACTCGATTAAAAATTAAAGAAGCAGCCATACGCCTTGGTATTGAGAATATCGTACTGGTAGAAAGCTTAGAAGAAGCAGTAAACTTCTGTGCAGAACATGCAAACGAAGGCGAATCAGTGTTGTTATCACCATGTTGTGCAAGCTGGGGAATGTTTAGAGATTATGAAGAGCGTGGACAGATGTTTAAAGAATTTGCTCATGCAATTAAGGAATAATTAGTGGTGAGGTGGAACATTTGACCCGGGAAGAGATGGAACAGGGGAAAAAAAGAAGAGGTAGGAACTACTACGATTACAGCTTGCTGTTTTTGATTATATTCTTAGTCTGTTTTGGTCTGGTTATGATATATAGTACCAGTTCCTATAACGCCGCTAAGTATTACAATGACCCAGGTAAATTCGTAAGAAAACAGTTGTTATTCGTAATTGTCGGAATTCCTGCCATGATCATAGCTTCAAAGATAGATTATCGATTATATATCAAGAAGCTTCCGATTATTCGATTGCGACCAGTAACATTATTGTTTCTCTTGTGCTTGGTTCTTCAGGCTGTAGTTTTAATTTTTGGAGAAGCGACTGGTGGTTCGCAACGTTGGATTTCACTTGGCGGGCTCGGTAAATTTCAGCCTTCTGAGTTAACAAAGATATGTGTAGTGTTGTTTACAGCATACATAGTACAGCTGTCTCCGCGCAGACTAGATAACTTTTTTGGATTTATGCGAGTTTGTGTGTTTGTTGGCCCCCTATTAGCCTTGGTCGTTGTCGAAAACTTCAGTACCGCATTGATTATTGCTTCCATCATGGTTGCGATTTGCTTTGTGGCTAGTAGAAAGAAGGTATATTTCGCAATCTCAGGTGTCTTGTTTGGTATAGCGGCCTTCTTCTTAATATTTGGAGTTTCTTATCGAAGCGAACGTATTGAAGTATGGAAGAATGTTGAAACCCATCCAAAGGGTTATCAGATTCTGCAAGGCTTATACGCCATTGCATCTGGCGGCTTGTTTGGAAAAGGCTTAGGGCAGAGTATGCAAAAACTCGGTTTTATTCCGGAGGCTCACAACGACATGATCTTTTCAGTAATCTGTGAAGAACTTGGTATGTTTGGAGCGATAGCAGTTTTATTATTGTTCTTATTACTTTTATGGAGGTTATTCACCATAGCAATTAATGCTCCGGACTTATTTGGTGGTTTAATTGCAACTGGTGTTTTTGCTCATATAGCAGTTCAGGTATTAATAAATATTGCAGTAGTAACGAATTCGATACCTGCAACAGGTATTCCGCTACCTTTTGTTAGTTATGGTGGTAGTTCTTTATCTGTATTATTAGTTGAGATGGGTTTGGTTTTAAGTGTATCCAATCGAATACAGCAGGAACGATAGGATGCTGCTGATAGGCTTGTTCAGTCACCACTTTTTTGATATGGCATATCATAAATTATATCTAAACCGTGAGGTATGATTAATGTCATCTGTGTTGATATCAGGAAATGCTTTGTTATCTGGTGAAATTAATATACAGGGCTCTAAAAATGCGGCGTTACCTATGATCGCAGCTTCGTTACTAAATATTGGAATTACTATCTTAAAAGCATGTCCCAACATCTTGGATGTCCAAAATATGGTCAAAGTTCTCAGACAGATGGGATGTCTGGTATTTTGGGACAACGGTGATTTAATTATTGATACGACAAGAATTAAAACACACGAAGTATTAAAAGAGGCTGCGAAGAAGACACGGGGGTCCGTTTTATTCTTGGGAGCATTAATAGGAAGAATTGGAATAGCTCGAATCGCTTACCCGGGTGGTTGTTCCATTGGGAAGCGAAAGATCGATTTACATCTGAAAGGGTTAGAAGAGATGGGTGTCATCTTCTATGAGAATGATGATATGCTGTATGCGGATGCAACAAGCATCCATGGCAACGTCGTAACCTTGAGATTTCCTAGTGTTGGAGCAACAGAGAATATTCTATTAGCTGCTGTATTAGCCAGTGGAAGAACAGAGATTATTAATGCAGCATTGGAACCAGAGATCGTAGCACTTTGTGAGTTTTTAAATAACGCAGGTGCTAAGATTTCGGGGATTAGAACAAACCACTTGATCATCGATGGTGTTGAGCGCTTGCATGACAATATCTATCAGATTCCACCAGACCGTATTGTTGCAGGCACTTATCTAGTAGCAGTCGCTGCTACTGGGGGTGATGCTATCATTCACGGGGTGGTGGAGGAAGATTTAACTGAAGTGCTTCGGGTGTTACGAGCGATGGGCTGTGAAATCACTGTCAAGGATCAAAGCGCTCATATCATACGTAAAAAAGCACTTATGGCTCCAGAAACCATAGTGACCAGGCCGTTTCCTGGTTTCCCAACAGATTTACAGTCCCAGTTTATGGTTTTGCTCTCAAAAGCTATCAATGACTCTAGTATTGTAGAAGAAATCTTTGAAGAACGTTTCTTAATTGTAGATGAGTTGAACAAATTAGGAGCAAAGATTACAATCGAAGGTAACGAAGCTAGAATCCGTGGAAATCGTAAATTAATCGGAACTACAGTTGTAGCTAAAGATTTACGCGGTGGTGCGGCACTTATTATCGCTGGATTAATATCAAGTGGCGAAACCATAGTTTTGAATACGGATTATGTAGAGAGGGGCTATGTAGACATTTGCAAGGATTTACAAGCGTTGAATGCGAGTGTTAAGTACATTGAGTCAAGCATCCAGTGATCTTTGGGAGCTAGAAAGCTGTTAAGTTATAGGGCTAGGAATATTTGAGCGTAACTATAGGAGGAATAAGTACAATGAGAAAGCAAATACAAAAGACTTCAAAATCATATCTTGGATTAAAAAAGCTACTCATCTTTTGTATTGGATTATTCCTAATCTTATGTGTGACATATTTTATTGTAACATCAGCTTATCAACTAGAAAATGTAACCGTAGTTGGTTCCGTTAGATATACAGAAGATGAAATAAAAGATTATTTGATTAAAAGCAAATCTGATCAATTAACATTTATGTTGTATTTCAAAGATAAATTTAAAGATCCTGTTTCTATTCCCTTCGTGGAAAGCTATTCGATCTCAATGAAAGACCGACACACGATTCAGGTTACTGTCTATGAGAAGATACTGATCGGATGTGTAAAACTGTTAGATAGTTATATGTACTTTGATCGGGATGGTCTTGTTGTGGAAAGTTCCAAAGAGAGAATAGAAGGGATTCCATTAATTACAGGTTTAAAATTTGATAAAATTCTTCTTCATGAGAAGCTTGAGATACAAAAGAATAATTTGTATGATATGATTTTAAACCTGACCAAGACAATTCAAAAGTTTGAAATAAACGTGGACAAGGTGATGATCAATTCTGATTATGAAGTGACATTGATCTGTTATGATAATGAAGTTTTACTTGGGAAAAAAGACTATTATGATGCACAATTAGAAGCCCTTGCTTCTGTTTTAAAAAGTTCCAGCGATATGAAACTGAGCTATGATATGCGCTTCTATGATGATAATAATAAAAAAATTACCGCTGAACCGATGGATTAGTAGCCATATGAGCAACTAGTAATAATTTTTGTATAAAAAATGCAAATACTACTTGATATTTTCGATGAATATATATATTATATAGTATAGAATAGAATAATAATTGGCAAAAGGTACTATATGTTGTGCTAAGAATTTAATAAATGATGTAACTTTTCAGAAGCTCGTAAATCAGGTTGTGGATTCGAGTGTTTCTGCGCAAGATGGACTTAATAATCCGTTTTGTGAGCATTGACATCTATAGATGTCATGTAAGTGTTAAGCTACTGAACATTTATGAAGTGTTAATTGAAGGAATGAATGAGAAGGAGGAACTACCTTGCTTGAGATAAGAATGAATGAATCAGATTCTGCTGCAAAAATACTTGTAATTGGAGTTGGTGGAGCAGGTAATAATGCGGTGAATCGCATGGTTGAGGAGAATATATTAGGTGTTGAGTTTATATGTGTGAATACGGACAAGCAGCATTTGAAGAATTGTAAGGCACCTCATTGTATACAGATTGGAGAAAAGCTTACAAAGGGACTTGGTGCTGGTGCTCAACCAGAGATCGGTGAAAAAGCAGCGGAAGAAAGTCGCGATGAATTGACAGAACTTATCAAAGGCTCTGACATGGTATTTGTTACCTGTGGTATGGGTGGTGGAACTGGAACCGGAGCGGCACCTGTGGTAGCCCAGATAGCAAAGAGCATGGGAATCCTAACCGTTGGTATTGTTACGAAACCTTTTAAGTTTGAAGCAAAGCAACGTATGAACAATGCAATTGGTGGTATTGATCGCTTAAAAGATAGCGTAGATACTTTGATTGTCATTCCGAATGATAAACTTCTTGAAATTGTAGATCGCAGAACCACTATGCCAGATGCTTTGAGAAAAGCTGATGAAGTATTACAGCAGGGTGTACAAGGTATTACCGACTTAATTAACGTGCCTGGACTAATTAACTTAGACTTTGCAGACGTTCAGACTGTAATGAAGGATAAGGGCGTTGCCCACATTGGAATTGGTGTTGGTACTGGCGATGATAAATGTACGGAAGCAGTGAAGCAGGCCATAACAAGTCCATTACTAGAGACAACAATTGCTGGTGCAAGCCATGTTATTATTAATATCTCCGGTGATATCAGCTTGATTGAAGCAAATGAGGCTGCTACCTTTGTTCAGGAATTAGCAGGTGACTCTGCAAATATTATCTTCGGTGCAATGTATGATGAATCCATACCAGACCAAGCAGTAATTACAGTTATTGCAACTGGCTTAGAAGATAAAGCAAAGTCAAACCCACTTAAAACAGCGAGCTTCTTAAAGAATGATGGTCCTTCTTCAAAGGTTGGTATTGCGTCAGGAACTCTTCCTACATACAACAAACAGCCAATCAATCAAGGAGTTAGTCATAATCAAGCTCCAAGTTATCAAAGACCTCAGACAAATCAAGGTTACGGGGCTCAAAGTTATACAGCTCCAACGTCCAATAATGAGTCTGGTGGAATTAAAATACCTGAGTTTTTACAAAAAAATAGAAACAAATAAGTTTATTTATAATAAAAAGCTGTCCAAGCAATTGGGCAGCTTTTTTAGTTCTAAGAATTCCCTCTAAGTTACACTCATTATTAATTGTCGCATTTTATCAATTATTTGAAATAAATAATTTAAAGATTGTGTCATGTTACAACAAAAACTGCATATGGAAATGGATATAATTAGAAATGACAGTGAGGAGAGGTGAAGTTGAATTTAGAATTTTACATAGATATTTACTTTCTTATCAATTTTACTATGGATATCCTTTTGCTTTTCTTAGTGAGGAGAATCTGTAAACGAACAACGAGAGTGTGGCGGATAATGCTTGCTGCCTTGACGGGTGCCTTATGCGCATGCGTTATTGCTGTGAATCAGTCCTTACCGATACTAGTTTCAATCTTGCTTGAATATGTTGTACTAAGTGTAGCTATGGTTTTGATTGCATTTCAATATGGGGCAAAGGCACAATTGTTGCGTACTTATCTTGTTCTTTTACTTACTGCCTTCTTCTTAGGTGGCCTTATGCAATCTGTCTTTGTGAACTTAGGTGCCAAAGATTATCTAAAAACTTTCTACGAAGAAGTAATGTCTCAGAATATAACTCTTGTATTTTTAATTGTAAGCAGTTTAATTCTAACACCTTTGATCTATTACGGTTGTCATATGCTACGATTAAGTTCTGGTCTTACAAAGCAATTATATGACGTAGCTTTATATTTCAATGAGGAGGAGGTAATTACTTGTAGAGGGTTTATGGATACGGGAAACTGTTTAAAGGATCCAGTTCGAGGATGGCCAGTGATTGTTGTGGATAAAGATCTGTTGAATGAAAAGTTTATTCACATTCAAGAGAATCAATTAGAAAGTATATGTGTGATACCGTATGTTTCGGTGGGAAAGAAACATGGGTTATTATATGGAGTTCGGATTCCTAAGGTAATCATAAAGAATACGCAGGAAGAGGT
>JAEYWQ010000128.1 GCA_023428885.1 Bacillota bacterium | reverse complement strand
TATCGCCCAATTGCCTATATTGGTTTTTTTATTGGTACGGTATATGAATATATACTTCTTAAGGCAATGTTTTCAGCGTTTTATAATCAAAGTGCAGTAGAAGTACCGAAACATAAGTTTAATGTTCCTGAATTCATTATTTCATTAATTTCTTTTGTATTTATTTATGAAATAATCACAAGGGTTTATGCTGCTAAAATCAAGAAAATATCCCTGAAAGAGATTATGCTTAGTGAGGGATAAGAGCTCATTGACCTTATAAAGATTCTTAGGTAATATAATAAAACGGGGGTGTCCTGAAAACGTATCTTGATGGAGCCTTTATATGATTAAAAATAAGCCTGCCGAATTTCTGGGGGCTTATTTCTATGTCTAATTTTCTAGCAGTAATTTTTTGACATTTCACATAAAATAGTTTTCTTTACACTACTACTGTCCCCCCTTTTTAATAGTCATTTGTAATTCTAAAGACATTAGCAAAAAACACCGACATATTAGTACTAATTTTGACAAATATTGTTGACAACTATTTGGCAATTATATAAAATAGTATGACTGGTAAAAAAATACATAGCCTTACATTTCTTTGAAGTACCAGGATAGGAATTATGTCAGAAAAATATTACGGATGATGTTATTGGTAGAAGGAGAATAGTTTTATATGGGAAAACGAAAACATAATGTATCAAAGCTGCTAATTATGACAGTAACAGTACTTATTTTGGGAGCTGGTTGTAAGAATCAACAACCTGATGAAACGATGATAATTGATGAGGTGAAAGAACCTAAGATTTATAATGGTATGACTTCCTTATCTTATGATTTTGGTAGTTATAATGAGGGATATTATGAATTTCAATTATACTATGAAAATAGTATTCCTTTTATACAAGCAAAAGGTAGTAATGGGGTTCAGCTTTCCTATAAGCATGAGATTGAAAAGGAAAAAATAATCGCATTGGAAGAGGCTTTAAATCAAGAAAATGTTGCCGCCATGGATGGCTTTCATAAAAGAGATAAGAATATTTTAGATGGTTATAGCTTTTCACTGGATATTCAATATTCTGGTGATGAACTGTCATCATCTGGTTATATGAGATATCCAAAGAATTATGCAAAGATTGATAAAGTAATCAGTGATTTTTTCTTTGACAATATAGAGGCTAATACTACATTTGATCGTAATAATCCATATGCAGATTCAACTGCATATGATGAATATGCCTTTCTTGGTGTGCCATCAACGAATTCTAAAATAAAATACTTTTCATATTCTTACGAAATAGTTGGGGAAGAATTAGTTAGATTTGAATATGATAGTCAAGCTGAAGCTATGTTTGATGTTAGTTATTCTTATGAAGCATTGAATGAGCTTAACGATTACGAATGGAAGGACACAATACTTGATTCAAGTATTCGTTTAGAGGATTTAACAAAACTAGAAGAACTTATAAAGAGTTATAATTTATTTTCATATTCTGGTTATTTTAATGGTAAACCAGATGAAAGCGATACAGAATCTGCATCATGGACAGAAATTAGAGTAGTTTATGAAGATGGAACTGATATAGATTTTTGCTACACTAATACAATGAATGAACGTTTTAGTGGCTGGGAAGAGGAATTTAGGAAAGAGATTGAAAATTTGTTTGGTATTTCAATTTCAGATCTTAAACATGAATTGGATTGAGAATTTACTTGATACATGCATATGAAAATTTAAGATTTAAATAAATGTAATGTAAGATTAGAGCTGAGTTGCATATTACATGATTAATCAGGGCTTTCTATGAAAAGATAAAAATTCATAGAAGGCCTTTATTATGGGAAAAAACGTGTATGGCCAGATAAAGACTTATAGGATGTGAATAAATACTTGTTAGTATACTGCTTTTGGTTTACGAAAGTGGCATTTTTCTGTAAATAATGATTTATTAGGTCTTCTATGATAAAATATTAAATCATATGAGGCCTATTATTATGGCAAGAGAAAAGAAACCAGTACACAAGGTGCAAATGACAGACGGAAAACGTAGCATCATCCAACAGCTGTTGCAGGAGTACGACATCCAGTCGGCTGAGGACATTCAGGATGCGCTCAAGGATGCTTGGTGGCACTATTAAAGAAATGATGGAAACTGAGATGGATGACCATCTTGGCTATGAAGAATCAGAACGCTCTGATAGCGAAGATTACCGCAATGGTTACAAGTCCAAGCGTATTAACAGTAGCTATATGAAGTATATGAATTATATATTATGGAAAATGGCGGAGCGGAACAGGATGCAGAGGAATGGTGGAGTGCGATGTGCGCTAGTACACGCAAACTTTTTGAGAAAACAGACATAGGCCCAGAGCAGATCGGTGGAATTTCTTTTTGCTCCCAGATGCAGGGACTGGTACTTGTGGACGACAAAGGTAATGCCCTTAGAAGGCCGATGAGCTATATGGATCAAAGATCAGCTTCGGAGATGAAAGCCTGCCGGGGGCTTGGGCCTGCCATCTCTGGCGTTAGCGTACATAAACTTCTAAAAAGCCTGATAATCACTCATGCTGCACCTACCAGTGTAAAAGATCCTATATGGAAATACAAATGGGTTCAAAATCATGAACCGGAGACCTTTTCAAGAGTACATAAATGGTTGGACGTGAAAGAATACTTAATTTGCCGTTGTACAGATCAATTTGTTATGACAAAGGATTCTGCATTTGCTACCTTTCTCTACGATACCCCAAAAAGCGCTTATAAATACACGGATGAGGTTCGTCCAAATGATTTACATATGCTCGAGAAAATGTTGAGAAGAAACCGGTTGATAGGTGGTACCGCTGCAGTCATTCTTGAGCCAGTAGGCCCTGAAAGCGGAACAAGAAGGTAGCTATGGAGTATAACAAGGGAGTCCGTGAACTTTGCGATAAATACGGAGCCCTCTTGATCTTTGATGAAGTATATGTAAGGCCATAAGCGATCATTTTATGTTCGATTATGGTTTACATATTCAAGAATTGTACTTTCACCTGTATACGTGAGTAACACATCAGCCTTGATAAAATAATTATGAGACAGTCTCTTGCTTATAAAACTTAAGTCACAATATATGGCAAGAGCATACAATACTGTGGTAATGATTCCCTTATTGTCCTATTTTTACGCAAATAAAGAGTTTGTCTGATTTTTTTAGCAGTAAAAAGCCAGTTGTTATAGAAAAGTGTTGACGAAAATGCTAATTTACTATTATGATATTATTTGTGCATATTCCAATTCAACCTTCTGAGTGGTGTAAGGCAGGAT
>JAEYWQ010000123.1 GCA_023428885.1 Bacillota bacterium | reverse complement strand
CTCTAGTTGAAGTTGGAAATGGAGAAGGTGCAATTGGCAGTGGTGGATACTTCCCATCCTATAGTTATTACACCATGGCCTTGGATAAGGGCTGGCATGTAGCACCAAGCAATAACCAGGATAACCATAAAGGTAAATGGGGAAATGCAAACGATGCTCGTAACGTTATTCTCACCGATAATTTAACTGAACAAGGCATCTATGATGCATTAAAAGATCGAAAAGTATACGCAACCGAAGACAAGAACTTAGAGATTACTTACACGGTAAATGATGAATTCATGGGAACAATCATTCAGGAAGTACCAGAAAGTCTGAATATTGAAGTAGGCTTATCTGATATGGATGATGCTATTCAAAAAGCAGAGATTATTGTTAATAGCGGGCGGGTTGTCCATACCTGGGAAGTGAATGCTCAGAGTCAATCGCTTAGTGTTACGCTAACACCGGAATATAGCTACTACTATATCAGAGTTACACAAAAAGACGGAGATCTTGCAGTAACCGCACCAGTGTGGGTGGGAAGTGCAAAGCTTCTTGGTATTTCCAATGTGGAAAGTAGCACAAGTACTCCAGTTACCGGAGAAAAACTCACAATTAAGACAAGTCTGTTTAATAGTGAAGCCTCTGATGCAGAGATCAAGAGTTTGACTTATAAGTTAGATGGTGCTGTCATTGGTGAGATAACAGGTGGTAAAGTAGCAAAAGGAAGCACTCAAGTAATTGATTATGAGTACACACCAACAAAAGCCAAAGTTCAAACCATTACAGTTGATGCAGTATTAACCATTGGAGATAAAGAATATAGCTTTACCAAAAGCATCAATTTGGATGTTAGGGATGTGAATAAACTAGTTTTTATAGGAATCGATGGTAGCCATTATAATGAATATGTGGCTGGTAATTATAAGGATTCCATGAGCAATTTCAGCTCATTGGCTGCACAATATAATGTAAGATGCGTTATTCTAAAAAGCAGTGAGGAGTTAATTGCAGCAGCACAGAACGCGAACGGTAAGTATAAGATGCTTATCTTAACAGCACCAAGTCGTCGGAATGGAACAGCATTAAGAGAGCCGTATGCCCTATATACCGATTCAGAAATAGCAGCAATTAAAGCCTTCTCTAAAGCAGGCGGTAGCTTAGTGGTCTGTGGTTGGTCTGATCTTTATGAGAATTACAAAGAATTTCCAGCCGATGACCATATGGCAGCACAACAAAATAAGATATTAGAAGCTGTTGGAGCAACCTTACGTATCAGTGATGATGGTGCCTATGATGATGTTCTTAATGCAGGTGGAAGTGAAGCAAATAAAGCGAGATTATACCTGACTACCTATAACTGGGATAATGCCTTAACCAAAGGTATTGTATATGATGAGAATAATCCTCATGATAACAGGTATTCACAGCTGTTTAGCCAGTATGGCGGTTCTACCATTTATGCAGTTGATCAAGAAGGTAAGCCTGTAGCAGTACTACCAGCCCAGGTATCTCCGCTGGTTTATGGACATAGTTCCACCTATTCCAAGGATTGTGATAAGGATGGTATCGGTGGAAGTATACCAAAATATGAGTATAAAGCCGGTGACTTCCGTCACATGATACTTGCATGTGAGATTGTGACTCATGATAACAATACCCAGTCGCTAGTTCTTGTAGATGGTGCAGCTTTTATGAGTAATTTTGAAATCCAAGCTACGGTTTCAGACACGAATGCAGAATTAAATTACTCTAATTACAACATTTTGCAAAACTTAATTCAATATGTTAATCCAACAAAAATTGACAGCATAGCAGAAGTACATAAGGAAGTAGAAGAAGGAGTGAAATTTACGATCGAAGGTCTTGTGACCTCCAATGCATCAGGCTATGATAAGAATACAGCTTTCTTTGACTGCATCTATCTTCAGGATGAAACAGCTGGAATTAATGCATTCCCAGTGTCAGGAGATTATAAGATTGGCCAAAAGATTCGCATCACAGGAACAACATCTTCCTATCAAGGGGAGAGACAGTTATTGGTAAGCAGTATTACTCTAGTGGACAGTGATATCCAAAGCGTTATACCGAATGAAGTAAGCGCCAAGCAGATCAATGATAATGTCTTTCTTGGAAGTTTGGTTAAGATAACTGGAAAGCTTGTTAAAATTGAGTATGCAAATGGGGCTGTTCAGACGATTCTTGTTCAGGATGCTGCAGGTGAAACTGCAAGAATCTTTATCGATGGCTATATTACGACCAGCAAGGAAATCCCTAATCTAGCAGTAGGAAATTCGATCACTGCAGTAGGCTTATCTTCCTATGACAATACCTTTGATGGACTCGCAGCCCGTATTCGAATTAGAGATCGTTCTGATATCATATGTACTCAGATAAGTAAACCAACACCAACGCCAGAGCCGGTAGAAGCTACACCAACGCCAACCAGTACACCGAAGGAAATTCTAGTTGTAGCCCAAAAACCTGAGCTTACAGTGGTCAATAAGAAAGTTAAGGTAAAAGTTGAAATCAGTGAAAAGACATTAAAAGATGTAGCTTTCTCTGGTAATTCCAAGGCTAAGATCATTTTAGGCAAGGAAATTCTATCGGAGCTCATTTTAAGAAATGATGTACAGAATGATATAGTAATCGATCTTATCATTCCTACTGTGGAAGGTGTAACAGTAAGTGCCATAGTTATGGATGCCAATGCCTTATTGCTAGCAAAAACCCTAGGTCAAAACATCACCATTCATATTAATTATGCTGACAGCAATCATTACACTGTTATAATTAGACCTTCTGAACTGAATAAGGTTACTGCAGATACCATTGAATGTAATCTGTTGGTATCATTGAAAAAGGAAAGTTTAAGTGCGAATGTAACGGGTGTGCTGTCGATAGGAACAAGGGGGGCTTTACCTATCGGTTTGGTGGTTAGCGTGCCAATCGAAAACACACTTTCTTTAAAAGCGGGTAAAAAGGTATACATCTACCGAAAGAATGACAAAACAGGTAAATTAGAAGAAATACCAAACAATATAAAAACAATAGCTAAGAATGGTACCTTGACCCTTTCCTCCTTAATGGGCGGTGAATTTGTTATTTGCACGAAGAAGGTGAACGATGCCCTTCCGTTAGTTGATAAGGTCTTGATATCGGGCAAGTCTTCGCTTACGGTAGGTAGTAAACTAAAGGTCAATGTGAATCTTCCTATGGAGTTAGTGCAAGTTGACAAGTATGGATATGGTGATCCTGTTGGCCAGGAAGAAGTTAAGATCAGCTATAAAGTAAGCAACAAGAACATTGCAACGATCTCTAAGGATGGTACCATTACTGGATTGAAAAAGGGAACAGTTAAGATTACAGTTACCGTTACATTAGAGAATGGGCAAAAGAAAAGTTTTCGTAAAACGATTACGGTTAAATAACTAAATAACATAAAGCAAAATTTCAATAAATAAAAAAAGCAAGATAGTAATAACAAAAAAGAAAAAAAGCATAAAAAAAGCAAAAAAGCAAAAAAGCAAAAAGGCAAAAAAGCAAAAAGGCAATAAAGCAATAAAGCAAAAAAGCAATAAAACAAAAAATCAATAAAGCAATAAAGCAAAAAGTAAAAAAAATTACCTTACTACTAAGGGCTGCCACGATAGATTTATGTAGCAGCCTGGGTTAGTAAGGTTATAAGACCAGAGAGGAATCGTGTATGAAAATAAACCGAAAGTTAAGAGTGATAACGGCAGTCATTTTGATTCTTATTTTTTTGTTAGCAGTTGTTATTTTAAATCGGCAAAGTCCAGGGAACCTATTAAGCTCTGCTCAAAAACGGGTGTTTGCAGTTGCTAAAGTAACGGATATATTAAGAGATCATGCAGCAGCAGATACTTGGACTGAAGGGAGACGAATAGGGGAACAGAACTTAGAGCTAACCATTCTAACAGGTAAGCATAAGGGAGCGGTGTTAGAAACGGTTAATTATCTCAATGCTTACTATAATGTGGATACTAAGCTAGGAACACGGGTCATAGTCCGACTTGATTACAACGATGCTAAGGAATTATATGTTGTATCTATTCCAAATTATGATAGAAGTAGTGTACTCTTGATAGCCCTTCTTGTATTTGCCGTATTTATGGTACTAGTAGGTGGAAAACAGGGTAGGAGAGCTTTATTCGGATTAATCTTTACTTTAGCCAATCTATGGTTTATTCTTATCCCTCTGGTTCTAAAAGGGGTCTCACCAGTGATTGCTACCATATTAATTGCTGCTTATACCTGTGCAGGGGCTTTGTTAATGCTATCCGGTTATACGAAAAAAACGCTTTGTGCCTTTCTAGGCTGTGTTGGTGGTGTGATCACGGCTGGAATCTTTGCCTGGGCGATAACTATATTAACACCAATGAATGGATTTAATATGTCAGAAGCAGAGGAGCTTGTTTTAAGAGCGAAAGATTCCCCACTGAAAATCAGTGGCTTACTAATCAGTGGTATTTTACTTTCTGCCCTTGGTGCATTAATGGATACGTCTATGTCCATTGTATCTGGTCTCCATGAGGTTTATGAGCAAAATCCTTCCATATCCAAAAAGCAAATCTTTTATTCTGGTATGAATATAGGGCGGGATGCCATGGGGACAATGGCTAATACCTTGATTCTTGCTTTTGTTGGATCTTCCTTTAATCTGCTGATATTGTTTCAAGTTTATGGCTATCCAATGATTCAAATATTAAACAGTGATATGATTGTGATTGAAGTCCTTCAAGGAATCGCAGGCTCCATAGGAATCATTGCTACTACACCCTTGGTTGCAGCCTTATGTGCAGGAATTTTTCCAGTAAAGGGTGGGAGTAAGATAAAAAACAGCAAAGTTCAGACCCAAAAGACCATTAACAACAAGCAATGAAGCTATGGTTAAGCAGTGTGAAAAAAAGGTAAAATTTATTAATTATATCTTGACAATGATTCTCATCTTAACTATAATAACAGTAACGATTACTATTATTAGTAATAAATTCGTTAGAATGAAATCAAAACTAGGAGGTAATTATTATGTCATTAATCGGAACTGAAGTAAAACCATTTGTAGCACAAGCATTTCACAATGGTGAATTTAAGCAGGTAACAGAAGAGAATTTTAAGGGACAGTGGAGCGTAGTTTGCTTTTATCCAGCAGACTTCACATTTGTTTGCCCTACAGAATTAGAGGATTTACAGGGAGTATATAAGGAGCTAAAAGCACTTGGTGCAGAAGTATATTCG
>JAEYWQ010000077.1 GCA_023428885.1 Bacillota bacterium | reverse complement strand
TTATGCAGATATGGCTTACATGCAATATTGAAACACATCATTACGTTGAAAAAGAGTATTGGCTGCAAAACTATGAGGTGGTAAAAAAGGCCATATCTAATGGCGTCTATGTGTATGAAGAAAAAGGTGAGCTCCTTGGATTTTTAGGTTATATCGATTCTTACATTGCCGGGATATTTGTTAATAAAGAGTATCGAAGTAAAGGAATTGGCAAACAGCTTTTAGATCATGCCAAAAGTAAAAATCTTAGCCTTTCACTGGATGTCTTTTCTAATAACAAAAAAGCCATTGGCTTTTATCAAAGGGAAGGATTTCAGATAATACATACACATATAAATGAAGATACAGGGCTAGCTGAATATCGGATGGAGTGGACTATGACAGATGAAGAGGTTAGATAACTGATTACGGAATAGGAATGGATGGCAGGACAGAGAGTTTTTATGTACCGTGTGCTGGAAGTTTAGCGAGTTTGTTAGCATATCGGAGGAAAGAGATAAGAAGCTTGATGGAGGAAGAAAAATCAAGGAATAAACTTAAGTAGAAGAACAAACAGAAGTTAAACGCAAATTGGATAGAACACTCTAATTCTGAATCGATATTCTGAACTAGAGTGTTTTCCTCATTTTAGATATGATGTTTATATAGAATATTTGCATAATTTGACATTTTCTATAAGAAGAAATATAATGTAAAAATAAAACAAGAATGATAATGTATAAAGAGGATAGATAAGAAGTTAATTTCAAAAATTGAACAATGATGTTGCGATATAGCAGATTATGGCTATAATCTAATTATATAGCCATAATAAGGAATAATGCTTGCATATAGCAAATTATAGCTATATAATATAGATATCATGATAGCAGGAGGAGCTAGAACTATGTTTTTTATCTTCGACTATAATCCCTATATCGCTATTATTGCGGATATAAAGGGTTCTAAAAGCATCAAGAACAGAGATCTTGTTCAAGAAAAACTAAAGGAGACTCTAGTTCAAGTTAATAAAAAGTATGCAATGGATATTGCTTCTAAATTTACGATTACCTTAGGGGATGAATTTCAAGGGCTATTATTGAATGGCTCAAATACAATGCGCATATTATCAGATATTGAGCAGAATATGTATCCTGTACAACTAAGATTTGGGCTAGGAATTGGACAAATTACAACAAACATCAACCCAGAGATGGCAATCGGAGCCGATGGGCCTAGTTATTATAGAGCAAGAGCTGCCATGCAATATCTAAAAGAAAATGAGAATAAAAGACAAGTCGCAGTGAGTGATACTAGGTTTGAAGTAGAGTGTGAGAATCAAGGTACGATAACATTGATAAATTCCATATTATCCTTGTTAACTATTATTAAAACTTCATGGAGTGACCGCCAACGCGAAGTAATCTGGGATATGTTAAAAACTCAGGATAGTCAAGTAAATGTTGCGAAGAGATTTCGGATTCAGCAGCCTACGGTGCAAAAAATACTTGCGTCAGGGCGATATTATGCATATAAAGAAGCGCTTGATATCATTGATAATGCTCTTGAAGAGATAAGGAGATAGAAGCGGCAACTTAGAGTTTGTGTCAGTGTGAACATAAAAGTCAATTTAAACACATATATTTGCAGGTTACAGAAAGGCATGGTTATTGGTATGTTAATAGAATTTTTTATGTTATTTCTTTTGGGGCATGTATTAGGTGATTTTTATGTACAGACAGTAAGTATGTCTAAAAAGAAAGAAAAGAGTTTGAAGTGGGTATTCATACATTGTGTTTGCTATTGGGTGATGATGTTAGTAGTTTGTCTGCCTATCCTTTCATTAGAAATTGCAATCGTATCTTCAATTGCGGCTATATTACATGCAATCATTGATATCATAAAGTATTTTTGCCTAGCAGCATATAAAAAGAAGTATGAAGTTACTAGTAACGATCCTATCAATTCAAACATAACGACAGACCAGATTTTAAAGAGCAGACTAACAGCGAATAATAAATTATCAAGAAAGAGTAAAGTAGCAGCAAAAAGTAATATAACATCAAAGAATGGTAAGCAATCGAAACATAAGAAATCAATCAATAGAAAAGGAATAGGAAGCTCTAAAGATAATGATTCACATGTAAGTGTAGCACAAATTAGTAATTCACAGGTAAGTACTGTACATTTTAGTAATTCACAGGTTAGGAGCTCGAAAGTAACAGCTCAAATAAAAACGGATGTTGATCGATTAAAAGAATTACAAATAATTGACAGAAACACCTTCTTTTTAGATCAAGCCCTTCATATCGTGTGTTTAATTACTATTTCATTCATAATGTTTAAGAGTAATATAGTAGTGAAAGAATGGAGCAATGTGAAAGAACTTTTTGATATTGCTAAGCTTTCGGAAATTAAAGTCATGACATGGATACTTGCATTATTACTGATACATAAACCTGCTAACATTGCAATAACTAAATTATTATCGATTTATAAACCGAAGGATAAAGAAGAAGTAAATACAGAATTTAAATTGGAAGTATACAATGAAATAAAAAATAATGTAGAGCTTAATGATGCTGTTAGCACAGATACAAATGAAAGAAAGAAAGCAGAAAATAAGGATACAAACTACAATGCAGGAAGTTTCGTAGGCACGGTAGAACGTATTATCATGTTAATCTTCTTATTCATAGGACAATATTCAGCCATTGGTTTGGTTCTTACAGCAAAATCAATCGCTCGTTATGACAGGATTACAAAAGATCCGGAGTTTGCAGAATACTATCTGTTAGGAACATTATTGAGCACTTTGATCGCAATTTTAACTTCCTTTCTACTTTGATTCATACAAGTCGATTAAAAACTAAACAAATTTTTCCTTGACATTACCCTCTACATAGTCGTATACTTAGTAAAATATTTAAAAGCGTTGAAAAGGAATAGTATATACTGTTGGATTTCAGAGAGAAGGTATAAGTGAATTCAATTCACAGGTGTGAACCTTTATGAAGACAGTATGGAAGGCGCCTTAGAGCTGTAGGTTGAAAGGATGAAATCTGATTAGATCTTACCGGAGTTTCTACCGTTATCAAAGAAGCAACATGAAGAGTAGAGTTGATCCTTGAGTGTTGACAGAGTGCAGGAATTCATCCTGAATTTAGGTGGTACCACGGACTAAGTTTAGTTCGCCCTAAGCATTTATGCTTAGGGCGTTTTTTAGTTTCAAAGGAAATTCTGATGAATTTCCTTTGAATAAGAGGCTCTACGAACCAAGAAGCACACTTTATTCCACAATCTATGAAAAAGGAAGGAGATTTTTATGAAGAAAGTAGCGAATGAGAAAGTTTCTATGGAGGAATTGATGGCATATTGCAATCAATATGGCTTTATTTTTCAGGGGAGTGAAATCTATGGAGGCTTAGCCAATACTTGGGATTATGGTCCACTTGGAAGTAGACTTAAAAATAACTTAAAAGATGCTTGGAGATATTATTTTATTCAGAAACGAGAAAATAGTTTCGAGCTAGATGCTGATATCTTAATGAATCCCATGGTATGGAAAGCGAGCGGACATTTGGATGGATTCTCAGATCCATTACTCGATTGTAAAGAGTGTAAAACACGACACAGAGCAGACAATCTGATCGATGAATATTTAAAGAATCATTCCCAAATTGTTAATGTGGATGCAATGTCTCAAGATCAGATGATGACCTTTATTCGAGAGCAGCAAGTAACTTGTCCAAAATGTGGGAAATCAAACTTTACTGACATTCGCCAGTTTAACCTAATGTTTGCAACACAACGAGGTGTAACTGGAGATTCTGCCAATACCGTGTATCTTAGACCAGAGAATGCACAGGGAGAGTATGTGAATTACTTGAATGTGTTAAGAACTATGAGAACCAAAATACCATTTAGTATTGGACAGATTGGAAAAGCCTTTCGTAATGAGATCACACCAGGTAATTTTACCTTTCGAACTATTGAATTTGAACAGATGGAGTTTCAG